>JBBQXW010000006.1:0-57021 GCA_038209275.1 Chloroflexia bacterium
GGTCGGGCTTGCCGCAACAAATCCAGCAAAAGCTGAATGCCTTTGTTCGCTTCGAGTTTGCCCGCATAGAAAAGGAAAGGGGTGTTTGCTTCGGGTATCTGCGGCGCAGGAGCGACTTCCTCAACTAATTCAGATAAATTAACGAAATTTGGTAAAACGTGAAGGCGCTCGGCAGGCACAAAAGGGGCTAGTTTGGCGGCAATATAGCTGCTCACTGCCAGCGTCGCGCCAGCTTGAGCCAACCAATGTTGCTTCAACTTCAAATTAGCGCCCATATAAAGCGAGACTGGCGCGGCAACTGCTCCCAACAAACCCTGGTTGGCGGGCAGACATTTCAAGCGGTTCAATTCGCTGCAACCAGGGCAGATTTTCGAGCCGCTCAGGTGGGTCGTCCAGTAGCAGACAGGCCAGTAATCGCGCACAGTGGCGACGCTGGCAGCACCGGTACGCTGGGCCGCCATCACGGTTGGGGGAATGGTCAAATAATGCTGACCATGCGCCACTTCTATTTTATTTTCGCGAAAGAAATTTTCCAAAAAAGCCGCAAAGCGCGGATAGAGCCGTTCGTTGCGGGTGTAGTTGCGGACGAACGGAAGTTGAGCCGCCGGATAAATAAATTCGGTGATTTCCAGATTTTCGTATTCGCGGCGGCTTTCGCCAAAAGCTTTGCCTTCTTTCGGCACAATTACCGCCACGCTATGCCCGCGCTGCCGCAAAGCCTGAGCCAGATAAAAGCTACTCCAACCGCTACCGCCACACTTCGGCGGAAAGACATCGCTGACCAGCGCTATTTTCATCAGACCTTCACCGTCTGTGGCTGGCCTTGCTTGGTCAATTCGGTTATCAATTGGTCGAGGGAACGGCAGTGCGCCGACCAGCTATAATTTTCGACTACGCGCTGCCGGGCCGAGCGACCTATCGTTGCACGACGGGCAGTAGCTTCCGGGCCGGACGCAAGTAATTCTTTCAAGGTGCGGGCCAAATCTTCAACATCGCCTTCTCTGAAAAGCAAACCTTCCTGGGCGGGACGAATAATCTGGTTGAGCGGCGGCAAATCAATTGTAATAGTCGGCAACTGCATCGCCATATACTCAAAGATTTTGAGGGGCGACCAGAAAAATCCGGCGTGGCGGAGCGGCAAATGCTTTGAAGTATCGAACGGCGCGACCCCGCAATCCGCCAGTGCTAAATAAAGCGGAATTTTGGCATGGTCAACCGGGCCAGGGGTCAAAATACGGTGGGCTAGGCCGTGTTGCTGGATACGAGCGCGGGTCGGTTCAAGTTCAGGGCCACCACCGAGCAGGAGAAAATAGAGGTCGGGGTCAGTTGGAGCAAGTTTCAAAGCCGCTTCGACCAGTTTTTCTACGCCGTGCCAGTGCCGAAACGACCCGGCAAAGGCCGCGACCCGTGCGCCATCTTCACGGGATGGCAGGCCAAGTTCGCGGCGCAACTGGTTAACCTTTTCTGGGTCGAGTTTAGACGGGTCGAAGCGCTCCACGTTTGCGCCCCAGGGCAGTTCGGCAATTTTCGCTCGTGAAATGCCGGACGGCACAGTAGTGTGCAAGGGGGTAACGATGCGCCCGGCCCATTCGCATTGCCGCCGCGCCCACCATTCCAGGCGGCGCAATAACAGGCCATCTACCCGGTGTTTGAGGCTGCCAGGCGGGTCTACCATCAAAGCGTTTACTTCCAGAATCGAGGGCAGCTTATGGAGATGGGCGTAAAGCAGCGCGCCGCCAGCAAAATTATAATAGCGTTCCATCACCAAATCGGGCTTGAGGCGGGACGCGAGGCGGGCCAGTTGCGGATAGCGCAGCAAGGCCAGTTTATCCGAGCGGTGGAAGCGATAAAAGTGGATCGGCGAGCCACCTTCTACGGGCAAAGTTAGTTCGGAGCGTGGGTCAGTTTTGTCTGAGGCACACACGATGTGCAGTTCGTGGCCCAGTTTCGCCAGTTCCGAAGCGACTTCAAGCACATGGGTCGCGCCGCCGTGACTACCGGGCGCAACTACCGACATGGCAACGTAAAGTATTCTCATTTCAGCTTCAGCACCACAAAAAACGGGCCAGTTTGCAAATGCCCAAACAAGATTATGTCAAGCTGCTGCAAGAAAGTCAAAAAGTGCAGACCCAGCAAAACCGGCCCACGACGGCGAGAGGCAATATTGCGCTTGAGGCTACGGCGCACCGCTAAATCAATCGCCGAATTTTCGTCGGCGGTCTGCTCGGCTTCCAGCGCCACCTTTTCGGCTTGTTTGAGCGCTTGATTCTCCTCTGCCTCCATCCTCATGCGCTGCACCCCGCCGCCGTCGGCCCAATCGTTGGTCAGGCCCGTCGTGGCATTAGCTAGGCGGCTACGGACGGTGCGGCCTTCGCGCTTGCGTTTGGCTTCCTGGCGGGCCAGTTGCATCCGCACTCCGCGCCGCACCGCGTATTCGCCCGCCTTGATAATAATATTGTCTACCAACCCTTGAAAGACACCGTTCCAGAAAACTTTGCGCTCGATACTGAAACCCGCCGCACCCACCGCGTTTTCGAGGTCGGCAAAAGTACGTATCGCTTTGATATGGTCGCTTTTGCGCAAATCGTCGCGCTTGAAATCGAAAACGCCGCGCTCACTAAAGAAACGAGCAATTTTTCGCTCAAACCGAATTATTGGGGATAAGTAGCCCATTTCGCGAGTGTTGGAGTAAATCATAACGCGACCACCCGGCTTCAGCACGCGGGCCAGTTCGCTAAAGAACGGATGAATGCCCTCGGCAGGCAGATGTTCCATTAAATCAATCGAGAAAATTTTGTCGAAGGTAGCCGGGGCAAAAGGCAAGCGCCGTACATCACCCTGCACCAACGGAATCTCGTTAATCGCTTCCTCGGCAAAGAGTGGCGCGGCATCCAGGCCCACGACTGTACTAAAACGCTGGCGATTCCAGTAACAAAATTTGCCATTGCCACAGCCCACTTCCAGCGCGATTTCATTTTTGGCAGGCCGCAATAACTTACGCAGCAAATCATTGCGGACTTTTGCTCCTAACAAGGGCAGGCTAATATGCTCGTAGTCAAGCTCATGCTCAAACTCGTCTTCTAAATATCTGGTTTGCTGGCCCAGGTCACTTGGCGGGTTCAGGTCAATATAGCCGGGCCGAGGCAGCAGCGAAACATCGTCCAATGGGAGAGCGCTTTGCAGGGTCGCACCAAAAGTAGTGTAAGGGGTCTGGCAAACCGAGCAGACAAAATCGGCTCCGTTTGCCTTCAAGCGACCGCGTTCTCGCTGGGTAGAGTTATCGGCTACACAGCGCGGGCAGCGTACCAATTCTAGCAGTTGTTCGTTAATCAAGTTCCTTGCTCCATCATTCAGTTAATAACGTATTTCGCATGATAGAGCAAGCCCGGTTGAGTGTCAAACGAAGACAAAAAGTTCAAAGTTCAAAGTTTTTCACCGCAGAGGACGCAGAGGTTTTTATAACTCCTGCGTCCTCACCGAAATCGTAAATCGCGGGTACCCTCTGGGTGCTTAAATCGTCAATCGTCAATCGTCAATCGTCAATCGTCGTGGTTCAGCCGTTCCTTGAGCGCCTCCATCAGTTCGGGGATGGCGACACGCACCTGGGCCATGCTATCGCGTTCGCGGATAGTGACAGCATTGTCTTCGAGGCTCTCGAAGTCAATCGTGACGCAGTAGGGCGTACCGATTTCGTCCTGCCGTCGGTAGCGTCTTCCGATAGCTTGCGTCTCGTCGTACTGTACCATCCAATTTTTGCGGAGCTTCTTCTCAATCTGGTGGGCCAGGTTGGTCAGAGGCTCTTTTTTGGAGAGTGGCAGTACCGCAATTTTAATTGGCGCGATGTCTTTGTGCAGCCGTAACACTACCCGCGTACCCTCTTTGTCCGGCTCTTCGTCGTAAGCGTCAATCAAGAAGGTCAGCGCCGTGCGCGAAACACCTGCCGCCGGTTCGATGACGTAGGGAACAATGTGTTCTTTGGTCTCTTCGTCAAAGTAGCTCAAATCTTTGCCGCTATGCTTGGCGTGCTGGGTTAGGTCGTAGTTGGTGCGATTGGCGATGCCTTCCAGTTCGCCCCAGCCAAACGGAAAGAGATATTCTATGTCGCTGGTCGCCTTCGAGTAGAACGATAACTCGTCGGCGGCGTGCGGACGGACTCGCAAGCGCTCTGGTTTCAAGCCGTGCCGCACATACCAGTTGTAGCGCTCCTGAATCCAGTGTTCGTGCCAATAGTCGTCCGTGCCGGGCTTGACGAAGAACTCCATTTCGGCCTGCTCGAACTCGCGGGTACGAAAGACAAAGTTACCGGGCGTAATTTCGTTGCGAAAGCTCTTGCCGACCTGGGCAATACCGAAGGGCAGTTTGCGCCGAGTGGCGTTCTGGATAATCGAGAAGTTGATGAACATACCCTGGGCCGTTTCGGGCCGCAAATAAGCCACCGAACTCGAATCCTCGATCACCCCGACCTGGGTTTTGAACATCAGGTTGAACTTGCGCGGTTCGGTCAGTTCGCCGCTGCAGTTGGGGCAAATTATCTGGCCTTCTTTGTTGTGCTTGGTCGCACCATACTGCGCCTCATACTGGCCTTCTTCGAGGTGGTCGAGCCGCCAGCGCATTTTGCACTGCTTGCAATCCACCAGGGGGTCAGAGAAGTTGGTGACGTGACCACTGGCAGTATACACCGATTCCGGGCCTAAAATAGAAGCTTCCAGCCCGACCACATCGTCGCGTTCCTGCACCATCGCTCGCCACCAGGCGTTTCGCACGTTGCGGAGTAGTTCGACACCGAGTGGGCCGTAGTCGTAGGTGCTGCCGAAGCCGCCATAAATTTCGCTGGACTGGAAGACAAAGCCGCGCCGCTTGCATAGCGAGACGATAGTTTCCATCGTCACGTTAGCCGCCTTCGGCTCGTTGGTAACATTGGTTTCGCTGGACATAAAGCGAACCCTCCTTTTCGTTGGAACTCACCGGGAGGGAGCTAATTTTGGGGACAAAAAAACCTCGCTCCCGGCCCGAATATAAAGGCCCAGGGACGAGGGTATCTCGCGGTTCCACCCTGGTTGGCGCGCTTGCCTGGTCGCTATCCAGGCTCCAAAGTTGCGCCCACTCTTTAAAAATTGGCTCCGAAGCGCCCTTCACCGTTCCATTTCCCGCCGCGCTCTCAGCCTCGCGCTACTCTACTTTAATTCAATAGTAGCGCCCCGACCCGGCTCTCTGTCTGGGAAATACTCCCGGTTACTCCTCTTCCTCAACGCCATAACAATCTTTATTCAATTGTTAAAGTCCATTATAGCAAATCCGCCCCAAATAGTAAAGGTGGTTTTGGGGCTGGAATTATGGTTGGCCCTAATGTTTAGGCTACTCTCGTGATGGTTTTATGATTGCCACTTTGTGGTGGAGGTGCTTGAGTTTTTCCAACTGGAGAAGAAGCAATTATTTTCAAATCAGTCTTACCGATGAGAGGCAATATTAATCGCTTCCAACTACCTACAACTTGAAGCGTCGGTTTTGGTTGTCTTGAAAGACTTTTTGGTAAGGGTATTTCGTCACCCCATTCTAATAAAGCTTCAAGATACTCTTTACGGGCCACTCGAAGATTGGCTAAAGCCTCTTGTGGTGTCCAGCCTTGCGCTTTACACCCTCGAAGTTCTGGGTGTCTCGCCATAAAACAAAGTTTGCCATCGCACGAATCTTCTTCAATCGTGATAGCATAGGGCAGACTTATATATTCCTCAAGTGTTCGGCTCATTCGTTTTTCCCCTACTTCTTGCTTTATTTTTACGCTTCTTTTTCCGCCTCTATTCTTGCTTTAAGCTCATCAATGGTTTTGACTGCATCACTAGCATATCCGTCTGCTAACTTTCCATGCCGGGCAACCAGGTCGTATAAATCTGGATATTTTGGATGTTTGTATGCTGTATGATTTGTTTTTTCAATTTTTACGAAACCAAATCCTGAATATAAAGTATCAAAATCTTTCGGTTTCCAGCCACTTTTAGTACGGCGCATCCGTTCCAGTAGCTTTTTGGCAGAATTAGAACCCATAAAATTCTCCGTTTACATGGATTTTAATTCTTGCAAAGCATTCTCCGCTACGGGTATAATCTGAATAACCGCTTCCCCTAAATACTCCCCATCAACAGCAATCTTAAATGTGTAATCCCCAAATTTAAGAAATTCCATATTATTTATTGCCAGCACCAAATTTAGCTTTCCAGTTGGTGCCTCTAGCGGAAAATGAAAAGGTAACTCAGGAAAGGAATTTAACTCAGTGTTATCTGGGTCTGTTAGAAAAATTTTAATAACGTGACGAAGTTTTAGTTCTTCTGGAGTGGCTTTCAAAACCAAAGCCAAAGACATTTGAGGAATTCGGAATGGCACTTGTGGGCTGTTAATTTGATCAAATATCCCCAGCAAGTTAAACTTGTTTTCTTTGGAAATGTTGGCTGCATCAGCCATTACTGAAAAGACAATTTTCATCTAACAAATTCTTTCCTCAGAACTGATTAACATTCCCTTTGCACTTTGAGCATGGAAAAGACCGTTTTCAGGTTCAAAGCAAGCTTCAAAAAAGGCAAAAGTACAAAGGTAGTGTGATTAATATCCTATTTATTTTCAAGTATAGCATGTGACTCAATATCCTACAAACACTTTATGCTTTATGAGCAGGGCGATGGCAAAGTCGAATTTCCCAGTGTAGAAGGGGACTGCGTCCTCAATTCGTGAGGTCGGGGAAAATCCATTGGCGGCGCAATGTCCTACAAATTAGGCATTTTGCCAACACCCACCAGGTAGGCTGAAATTATGGTTGGCTTAAATTCAATCATTTATGCAAAATACAGATAAATTCAATCGGTTGGTTGGTTTGAGTTTCGGATTTATCCCAACGGCACTATTTTATGATATGGCTATAAACTTTTTTTCGAATTTAGTTTAGCCGAATCTATGATTAGTCCTTTTGAAAAGTACCCGTTCATGATTGTTTAAGTGGCTCACTTTGATTTGAACTGTCATAAAGCCTTCATAATCATCCACTTTTATTTTCATCAAACTTAAATGCTCAATATCCTTATCATCCCAAAACAGATGTTTTTTAAGAGCATCGAGCAAGGCTTTTGACATATTATCCAGGTCTTTATCTCGATTACCTTTACCAATTATGTGAATACAAAGCTTTTCACCCTCTTTGAAAATTAATGAGTCGCGATACCTAGCTATCCATTCTTGCACATTCTTTTCAAATTCTTTTAATCTTTTGCTTTTACCTTTCACCGCTGATTGTTTGGATACAGGTGGTACTGCAATTGGCGTGGTGCGTCTAGGCGTAAAAGAAGGAGTATCACAAATTGGACAGGATACTTGGCTCAATGCAAATATTTTATCAGACAAATTAGTAGATAGAAAAGGGAGCAAGACAGGTTTTTTAATAAAGAAAAGTTGAAGTAGGTTAGTGTCTGTACAAGTTCCTATCCAATAAGCTAAATGATTTTCTTCTTCTGGGCTTAAACCTTTTGCTAAATCTAATTTAATATCTGCTTGCTGGTTATAAATAGAAACAATTGTTTCTAGCAGATTCTTCACACCTTGCTCACGCATTTCTCTCTGCTCTGAATTTAATTGTTGCGAGATTTCCTCTAAAACTTTTGCATTGAATAGTTGTGAAGAATCCACTAATTATTCCCCTCCTATTGTAATTTTATTGTGGTGTGAAACTGGTGGTTGCGGTGTAGGTTTTGCCGTTGTATTTGAAAACCACATCTATATCTACTTTGAAACCGCTTGTGGCTGACCCGGTAGTCAAGCTGCAACTTGCTACGCCATCAGCGCCGGTTGTGCCATCGCAGAAAGAGTCTTTGCTTTTGTAGTGCCAGGTAGTATTCATGGCTACTCCGCTTGCTGGTTTGCCGCCCACGACTAACCGTCCGAAGACGGTAACATCGGTGCGCTGGCTCGGCGTGGCTTTGTCTACACAGGCTTGCACCAGGTCGGTTACATTTGAGCCTGCTGGTAAGCAACTGGCAGCTGGTACATTCCCGCTGGATGCTGGCGGCTGAGTTGGGGTTGGAGTTGGCGTAACGGGCGGAGTGCCGTTATTGCTACCAGCATAGCGCCACTTGTAGTAATGCTGCCCAACGTTACCCATTTCAACCTGGAAGGCGGCGCTATTCGAGGGAGTGTAAGTCAGCACGCGACGCTCGAAGCCCTGCACCAGCACATCTTTGACCACATTTGCCACTTTCACTTTGGCCCAAACTGGCTCAGTGGTCGGGAAGCCAGTAGCGAAGAAAACCGGGTCAAAAATGCGGCCTTGAGCTGATTGGCCGGTAACATTGAGAACTGGCCCGCTCTGGTTCAGGTAATCCCAAAAAGGCTTGGCAATATTGTGCTTGGTCTCTTTCACGAATTGGGCATAAACCACGTTATATTTGCCATAGTCCGCCGTGCCGTCCCTGACATTGCCATCTCGGTCAACCGCATCTACTACCGGGCTGGCGCTGTCATCATCTACTCCTTGCGTAAGCCCACCCAGGGCTTTGTAAGTTGGCCCGTTCGTATCATCCTGATCGCCCGCCACGCCTATTTCGGCGGCTGGGCGCTGCTCGAACTTGGCATCGCCCAGTTGAAGCTGACCTGTCATAAGTTCTTTGGCAATCAGACCATTGGTAACATAATACTGGCTGTTCTTGTCGCCGTTGGGGTTGGTGATTTCCATGCGGCTCTTGTCGAAATATTGCACCAATCGCTTGCCGCCGGGTGCTTCGGCGTAATCTTCTTGCAAGCCTGCCGTGTTCGCCCCTGGCCCCCACAGGAACGAGCGCGAGACTGCCCCATCTGCCACCTGCTTGTCGGTGCGATTCCAGAGCTTTTGAAAATCCGGGTTGGCAAAACTTTCAGCGGCGGTAGCGACCGAGAAAGTAATCGTGAGAAAAAGAGAAAGGGTGAAAAATAGAGCCAAAGTTACGCTAATACGCTTTCGGTTACTGTAGTGCATAATGTCTCCTATCTTTGTTTGAAGTCATCAAAACTCTGAAGCCTGCCTTATGCAATCTTCTTATGATTGAACAATTGTCAACACACCGCTACCTGTAATCTCGCTACGGTTGCCGAACGCCGCTACCACATAGGTTCCTGCTTCCAGCCCTCCCGTATCTACCGTGATAGAGAACAGGCCATTTTTATCTGCTGTGCCGCCGTTAAGTGCGACGCTTGTTCCGTCTGGTCTCGTCAGCCAGGCGTTCACGGCCTCGTTCGGGATATAGCAATCACAACTGAAAGTTGTTTTGCTTCCGGCGCTAACGCTAGGGTTAGTTGTCTCCATCAACTGAATTGCACCGCCGGACACATCCCAATTGCTGCCCGGTTCACCAAAAGCGAAGGCTACCGCATTACTTAACTGTTTCTTGCCAGTACCCGCCGGGTCATCGTAGCCAAGAGCATAGCGCAACAAAAGTTTTGTGCCGGGCGGGGGGCTGGGATTGGAGACAGGCCGGAACGTCACCCTCCCTGTTACTTCCTGATTTTTATCCAGATTTGGCATATTAATAGTAACGGTTTGGGTAGAGACCGAAGAAACCCACACCTGGGGGTTGTCCGATTGAGCAAAGCCTATCGCCAGTTGCGGGTCAATCGGGAACTCGATACGTAATGCCGAAGCCGTCCCTACTCCAACATTTTTCAGTGTGTAAGTGAAAGTAATCAGGTTCTCTGGGTTATTATCAGCTATTCGGTCAGGGGTTTCACGTAGCCAGGCTATCAGGTCGGCGGGGGGTCTGATTGAGATTGCCGTCGGGCCAGGGCCGGAACCAGGTACAAATTCAAACGCGCCAATATCGCAGATATTAAAGCGAGAAAAACCGCGCTGGTCGGTAGCTGGGCAGAAAGCTGGATTTGCAGCATCAATTGCAGGACTACCTGGTGTTAAAGCCAGCGTTTGGGTCGGGCCACCGTTATTTGCCAGTGTTCCAAGCTGTGGGTCATTGCTGAGAATAGTCGCGCCACAGCTATTAGCCGGAAATTGCAAATTATTGCCGCCGTCAATCAATGGCCCACTGCAATTGCCACCCGTCAAGTTATTGGCAATTATAGTATTTCTGAGCGTCAGGGGATTATTGAGGTTGAAGGAGTAGAATCCTCCGCCAGTACTAGCGCTATTGCCAAAGATAGTGCTGTTAGTAACGAGCATAGTGCCGCCGGTATGGGCAATACCGCCTCCCGTCAAACTGGTATTATTGCCGGAGAAACTACTGTTGCTTATGGTGACGTTACTACCGAAATTGTCAAGGCCGCCGCCCGTATTGCTACTATTACCTGAAAAGGTGCTATTGCTTACGTTTAGCGTACCGCCGCCGATATAGATCCCGCCGCCAAGACTGGAGGGGCCAGCAATAACACTGTTGCCGCTAAAAGTGCTGTTGTTCACACTTACGGTGCTGTTCAGGCCGCCAGAGCTGCTTGCAAAGTCCCCGCGCCAGGGCCAAAGGTAGTACAGTTTGTGACAGTCCCTGCCGCCCGTGCCGACGGTAGAGCAAAGGTGAGCATGAGCAACAATAAAATTGCCAGCGCTGCTCCAACGCTGCTCAAAACTCGCTTTCGTCCTTGAGAGAAAGCTAAAAAGTGAATCACAATAGAAGGGGACATTCGTAATCTTGTGCCTTTCTTGGTAAAACAGCAAAAACTAACGGACTTGCCCTTCTATTATAGCCCATCTGGTTGAACTGGATGAGGAAAATATAGTGATTAGCTTAACTTGCTATCGGCAACCGGGCCGGTATCATTTGTGGGGCGGTCTGGTCGCGATAGTAATAGGCGTGGTGCGGAATGGCCTGGGTTTCCTGGGCCAGCCGGAAGTGAACCGCGTAGAATTTGAACAAAACTTCGAAGAACTCGTCCGTGCCATCAAGCTCCTGATTAATCGAAAGCATAGCGCGGTTGCCGGGCCGGTAAGTATAAACGCCCTGAAGATTTGACCCCATTTCTACCAGAAAAACTTTCAAATTTGGTTGCATTCCAATCACCTCTCGTCCCTGCTAATAATCATTTATGAGCGATAGCTAAATCCTGCTGTTACCAGAATAGCAGCCCAACATTACTTTTCAGCTTACAATCACCGAAAATCCAACAAAAAGGCAGGGCAGTTTCAGCCCGAAACCACCCCACCTTTTGTTGCTTAAAGTTGTCTGGAAAAGTTACAGTATCGAGCCAGAGTCTACCGTGATTATCTCCCCAGTAATGCTGCTGTTGCGGGCCAACATTATGTAGGTGGCGGCGCAATCTTCGAGGGTGGGTAGGCGTTTGAGCGGGGCATTATTGGCCCAGCGCTGCTTGACTTCTTCGCCATGCAAAGCACCCCAGCGCGTGACCAGCAAGCCGGGAGCAATCGCGTTTACCTGTATATCCGGGCCAAGTGCGATAGCCAGCCCGCGTGTCAGGTGAATCATGGCCGCTTTCGAGACCGAATAGGCCATACTGCTGCCGGTAGGTCGCAGCCCGGCAATCGAGGCAGTGTTAATTATATGACCGCCGCCGTTCTGCCGCATAATCGGCGCGACGGTGCGGGCAGCGAAGAAAGGCGCTTTGGTATTGACCGCCAAAATCCTGTCCCAATCTTCTTCTTCAAGGCCATCCAGGTTGGAAAATGGCACAAATTTGGTTACGCCGGCGTTGTTGATGAGCAAATCAATTCGCCCGAATTTTTCGGCTACTTCACTGACCATACGCTTAATGTCATCCAGTTTGGCTACATCGGCCTGTACCGTCTGGGCCTCGATGCCCAATTCCTTGATTTCCTTGACCGTATCTTCCGCATCCTGTTGTGAGCGGGAATAGTTAACTGCGACGTGCATCCCCTCCTGTGCCAGTTGCCGCGATATTTCGCGCCCTAACCCCGTACCGCCGCCCGTTACCAGGGCGACTTTGCCTTTTAAATCCACTGCCTCGCTCCTTTCGTCATTTGAGTTGTCAGTTCTCAGTTGTCAGTTCTCAGTTGTCAGTCGTCGGTTTTTAATTGAGTTTGTGACTGGCCCAGCTATTCGTAATGTTAAAAGACGCAGCCAATTTGGTCAGTTATGGGTTTTCAACTGACAACTGATAACTACTAAAGGGTGTAACTCTCCCATGTTACAGGTTCTTTGAAGCGCCTGTCAATTTTGGTGACGCTGTTACAGATGCGAAAAAGTGGCGTTCTAACACGGGCTGTGCTATGCTTGCTGCATCAAAAAATGTCCTGAAAATATATCAAGAGTTTATTAGCATAGCAAAGGTAAACAGAACATGAGTATTAAAGACCAGAAGCTGATTGTTCGTCCGGCTGTCCCGGCGGATGGCCCGGTAATATATAATCTAATTCAGGCTTTCGCCGATTTCGAGAAACTTACCCCACCCGACGAAGCCGCCCACCAGCGTATGATGGCAGACGCTTTTGCCGAACGTCCCCGCTTCGAGATTTTTCTGGCGGAACTAAATGGCGCGGTGGTCGGCTACACCTTTATCTTCGAGACTTATTCCACTTTTAGCGCCCGCCCAAAACTTTACCTGGAAGATATTTTTGTGCTACCAGAGCATCGAGGCAGCAAAGTTGGGTTTGCCCTCTTCCGGCATTGCGTCGCTGAAGCAGATCGGCGTGGTTGCGTCAGGATGGAGTGGGCGGTGTTGGACTGGAATGTATCGGCCCAAAAATTTTATCAGCGTCTCGGTGGTCGCCCATCCCAGGAGTGGTTGCCGTATGTGCTGACGCAAGAGCGCTTCGAGGATGTTTTGAATCTGCCCGACCCCACCGCCCCGGCTACCGAACCACCCGCCGCCTTAGAGGCTGGCACGGTATCAGTTTTCGAGATGGACAAAATTCCGGCACAAGGTTGGCTCGATAAAATTGGCGGCAGTGAGCTAATTTGCCGAAGAATAACCGAGGCCGAAGCCGATTTGATGCAACACACCATGGATCAGGCCGGAAATTATGTAGCAGGTGATGCCGCCCGCCGTCTGGCTGCCGGACAACAGGGCTATATTGTCGAACTCCCCGACGTTGGCCCGGTATCCTACGGCTGGGTAACGCAACAGGTTGAACCGCTTGGCAATAGTGGTATGGCTTTCCAACCCGCTCCCGGCGATGCTTATCTGTACGATTTTGCTACTTTACCAGCCCACCGAGGACATGGTTACTACCCCGCCTTGTTGCGCTTTATTGTCACCGAACTGGTATCCCAGCAAATCCGGCGGGCCTGGATTGGTACTGCCCCCGGCAATGCAGTTTCGGCCCGCAGTATTGCCCGCGCCGGGTTTCGGCTGGTTTCCGAAGTTTGGACTGTTCCGCCGTCTGCCCCTGGTGAGTCTTTTCGTTTCGAGGTAAAGCCCGCACCGGGCCTCCCGCCCGAACTTTTTGAGGCCGGACAGCGCGCTCATATTCCCTGGAAAGCGTGAGGTTTTTGGGAAATTCACCACGGAGACATAGAGGCACAGATAATCTTTTAGAGTAGGACAAGGAGTTTGGTAGTAGCGATAAATGAAGATTTTGCTGAAAAGGAGTTGTGAGGATGAATAAAAATATTGCGGATGTAAGCGTGAAGACGATTAATGGCGCGGAAAAAAAGCTGGGTGATTATACGGGCAATGTTCTGCTTATCGTGAACGTTGCTTCGTTTTGTGGCTATACGCCGCAGTACAACGGGCTTGAACAATTGAACCAGCATTTTAAGGAGAGCGGATTGCGCGTGCTAGGCTTTCCCTGCAACGATTTCGGAGCGCAAGAACCTGGCACGAATGAAGAAATTATGGACTTCTGCACCAGCCGCTTCAACGCCAGTTTCGAGATGTTTGATAAGGTTCACGCCATAGGCCCGGAACAGCACCCGCTTTACGCCCGCCTCAGCAGCGCCGTCGAGCCTGTCGGAGACGTTAACTGGAATTTTGAGAAATTTCTGGTCGCTAAAAACGGCGAAGTGATCGCCCGCTTCCGTAGCAGCGTCCCGCCCGAATCTGAGCAAGTGCTTGAGGCCATCGAGCGAGAACTGGAGAAGAACTGACGATTGACGCACCCAGCGGGTACCCGCGATTTACGATTTTGGAAACTTTTTAAGAGGCTAAGCAGCGTTAATAAAATGTTAGAGATTTGTTAATAACAAGGGCGATAAAGATAGGAAACATCTTTATCGCCCTTGTTATCTTTACCAATACCCAACGCTCGATTTGGGGTGGTTCATACGACAAAAGCGATTGCAGCCAGTGGCCCGATTTGGCAAATCGCTACTACTTTACATCAGCAAGCGAAAATCGTAGTTTTATGAAGTAGCCTTGCGGAAGACGCTGGCGGCCCAGTAGACACATACTACTGCCAGCACTATTACCAACCCATAGCCAACAAAGACCGAGCTATCATCGTAAACTCCGGCAAAAAGGGAGCGGGTGGCATTGACCACGTAATAGAACGGGCTAATTTTGGCGGTAGTTTGCAGCCAATCCGGAGCTAAAGTGAGCGGCAACAGAATGCCCGATAACAATAGCAAAGGCGTAATCAAAAGATTGAGAATGGGCGCGATAGCATCTTCGCTTTTGAGGATTAAGCCCAGGGCGTAGGAGAAAGAAGCCAGCGCAATCCCCATCGGTACGACCAATATCAGGCTCAAAACCACTCCACCAAAATCGGCCTTCAGGCCCATCAAATAGGCTACCCCGATTAGCAAAACGCACTGCACCAGCAAAATCAGGGCATCGCGCAAGGCTCGCGCCAGCAAGGGAGCTAACCGACTGACTGGCGTAACCCGCAAACGCTCGACCACACCCGCCCGCAAATCGGCAATAATGCTAAACCCAACAAAAAGCGAACCAAACATGCCCAGCATCACCAGCACACCGGGGGTAAAGACGGTCAGGGCGTTCGTGCCGGGCGCACCGCCCGTAATCATCTTTTCCAGCAGCGGGCCAAACAACAACAGGTAGCATATCGGCGTAAACAGCGCCACAATAATCCACACCGGCTGCCGCAAAGTTGCCTTCAAATAACTGACAAAGAGTAATCCCGTTTCCTGCACTAATTTCATCATTTTCTCCTTTTATTTAGAGTTGTCAGTCCTCAGTTGATTGACTGACGACTGATAACTGAGGACTGATAACTGACGACTGACAACTTTCTAATTCGTTGCTTCGCGCAGTGAACGCCCGGTTTGGCGCAAGAAAACATCATCCAGGCTGGGTCGGGCCAGCGCAATGGTTTGCAAGCCTAAGCCCGCGCCATCCAGCACCCGCAAGATAGATGGCAGAGCCTGTTCACCCCGCTCGACGTAAAGGCGTAACTGATCTTTATCGCTCTGAATTTCGCGGACAAAATCCTGGGTACTCAATAAGTCGTGGGCGTGTTTCATTGCGCCGTTCTGAACATTCAGCCCCAGCGTGACTACATCTCCGGCGACCTGGCGCTTGAGCGCATCGGGCGTACCTTCGGCGACGATGCGGCCCTCATCCATAATCGCCAATCGGTCACATAGCGCGTCGGCTTCTTCCAGGTAATGCGTGGTCAAGAAAATGGTTGTACCTTCTTCGCGCAACTTGCGAACTTCATCCCACATTCGCGCCCGGCTTTGCGGGTCTAGCCCGGTGGTCGGCTCGTCCAAAAAGAGTAAATCGGGGCGATGTACCATACCCAGCGCAATATCGAGCCTGCGTCGTTGTCCGCCCGAATAAGTCTTGCCTAGCCGGGTGGCAAAATTCTCAAGTTGCAAGGCCACAATCAATTCGTTGGCCCGGCGGGTGGCATCGCTCTTGTTCAAACCGTAGAGCCGCCCTTGCAGCACCAGGTTTTCCTGGCCTGTTGCGCCATCGTCCACGCCGCCCGCCTGACTGACATAGCCGATGTGCTGCCGCACTTTAGCTGGTTCGCGGAGTAAATCGTACCCGGCAACCTTTGCGGTGCCGCCGCCCGGTTGCAATAACGTAGCCAGCATACGCAGGGTGGTGGTTTTACCCGCGCCATTTGGCCCTAGAAAACTAAAAATCTCGCCCGCTTCTACTTGTAAATCCACGCTTTTCACCGCTTCTACCAGACCTTTGCGGGTCTTGAAGCTTTTTGCCAGTCCCTGCGTGCTAATAATTGCCATGCTTACCTCCATACAATTTAATTCGTCGCTCAATTTCTTTGATATAATGATTAATTTTTTTTTCCAAAACTGAGTTATATCAATATTTTAGCGGTTTGTCAATACTTTCAAAAACAAATTAAAAAAATTTATACCGAACTTAATATTGTTAAGTCATTCAAAACATCAAATTAAATTTTTTAGATCTAAGAACTCTGTACATGATTTTATCTAAAAAAATTCTGATTAGAGCCGCAGAGTTTGCTTAAATTGTGGTATACATATTGATTACCAAATAGCAGACCCTATATATCAAAGACAGAACCAGGTTAAAGGTGGTTTATGGGATATTTACCGATTGAGGATTACGGGGTGATTGGTGATTGCCACACCGTCGCGCTGGTCGGACTAAACGGCTCAATTGACTGGCTGTGCTTCCCCCATTTTGATTCGCCCAGCGTGTTTGGGGCGATTTTGGATGAGGAAAAAGGCGGGCGCTTCCAGATTACCCCGGTGGGCGAAAACATCCGGGCCAAGCAGATGTATTTGCCCGATACCAATATTTTGATTACCCGTTTCTTTAGCCCGGACGGGCTGGTAGAAATTACCGATTTTATGCCGGTAGACGATGATAAAGAACCAACCTGGAATCACCGTTTGGTGCGGCGGGTCTGTGTGGTACAGGGCCATTTGCGCCTGAAAATGACCTGCCAACCGGCCTTTGATTACGCACGGGCAAAGCATACAGTTGAGACACACGAAGACGGCGTAGTTTTTCGGTCAGATGGATTAGCGCTGGGGTTGGCAAGCGAAACGCCGCTAAAAATAGAAGGTCAAGCGGTGGTCAGTGAATTTAGTTTGAAGACCGGGCAGAGCGTTAATTTTATGCTGCACCGGGTGGACGATGATGAGGGCGTTTGCGGCAAGTACCTGAATGACCAGGAAGTAGACGATATTTTTAACCAGACGATAGATTACTGGCGGCACTGGCTAAAGCAATCTACGTACCGGGGACGCTGGCAGAACATGGTGCATCGCTCGGCATTGGTGCTGAAACTGCTAACTTTTGCGCCAACCGGGGCAATTGTGGCTGCTCCCACTACCAGTCTGCCCGAAGCAATCGGTGCAGACCGCAACTGGGATTATCGCTACACCTGGATTCGAGATGCCAGTTTTACCTGTTACGCTTTGCTGAGTTTGGGTTTCCAGCAGGAAGTGGGCCGCTTTATGGACTGGATTGAGGCGCGCTGCCGTGAAATTGACCCAAAGCAGGGCGGCTTGCAAATTATGTATTCGATTGATGGTAGCCACCAACTCAAGGAAGAAACGCTTGACCATCTTTCGGGCTACCGCAACTCGCGCCCGGTACGCATTGGCAATGGGGCGTACAATCAGTTGCAATTGGATATTTATGGCGAACTAATGGACTCGGTTTATCTCTACAACAAATATGCCAAACCGATTTCTTACGACCAGTGGACTTATTTGCGCGAACTGATGAACCGGCTGTGCCAGGACTGGCAAACTCCTGACGATGGCCTGTGGGAGGTGCGGAGCGGACGGCAGAATTTTGTCTATTCGCGAGTAATGACCTGGGTGGCGTTTGACCGGGCTTTGCGGATTGCGACAAAACGCGGCCTTCCGGCAGATACGGCTTTGTGGGAACGTACCCGTAATCAGGTCTACGAAGAAATAATGACGAAAGGTTGGAGCGAGAAGCGCCAGGCGTTTGTGCAGTATTACGGCAGCGAGGTACTGGATGCCAGCAATTTGCTGATGCCGTTAGTAAAATTTCTCGGCCCAACCGACCCGCGTATGTTGAAGACGCTGGATGCCATCCTCGATGAATTGAGCTATGATGTGCTGGTTTACCGCTACGATACGGACAAAGGCGCGTCGGACGGTTTGGCCGGGCGCGAGGGAACGTTTAGTTTGTGCAGTTTCTGGCTGGTGGAGTGCCTGACTCAGGCGGGGCGGTTGGATGAAGCGCGACTAAAGCTGGAAAAAATGTTCAGCTACGCCAATCATCTAGGGCTGTACGCCGAGGAAATCGGCACTTCCGGCGAAATGCTGGGCAACTATCCGCAAGCCTTCACCCACCTGAGCCTGATTAGCGCCGCCTATAATCTGGACAGAGCGTTAAATAAATAGAGGATTACTTTATTGAAACAATGTTTGCACCGATATTTTGAAGCCGGGAAGTACACTTCCTCCATCTAGCTTGTCAGCAGTGGTTAATACTTGCGCTGGCCCGGTTTGACCTTGATGATAAATCTCGACTTCCTGGTTTAGCGGATTAATTCCCCAGGCAGGGCGCGTACCAGCCAGAAGGTACATTTGCAGCTTTTCCCTGGCTCTGGTGAGCCGGGAGGGGCGGGCTAAATCGCTGTCCCGCGACCAGACCTCGATGGCTAAATCGGGATAAGGCAGATAGCCCCTTACTGTTGAGGGTATTCTATTTGCCGCAATAAAACCCAAATCAGGTTCAGGTACATTATCTTTGCCGTTCGGCTTCTGACCGATATAAAAGCCCGTACTCATCCAGACATCGCCCGTACCAGGGGGTGCGTTCAGGTAAGCCCGAATTGCATCATACAGTCGGTTGCTGATATTACCGTGTTCGTAGGTCGGTGCAGGTGTCATTATCAGCTTCCCTTCGATTAATTCATAGCTATTGCCATCATCCGGCAGTCCTAAAAATTCCTCTGCCGTGTACTCTCGGCTCAGGTCAATAATTTCATCAGCTATCTTGATTGGTAGTGCCATAATCGCATACCCTCCTGCCCAGTTTATTTAAACAGCAACCGCACCGATATGTTGAAGCCGGGTATTATATTTTCGCCATCCAGTTCATCGTCTATTTTCAGAATTTGCACTGGCTCGGCCTGATTGGGGTGATATACTTCGACTTCTTGCTTCTTTGGGTTGATAACCCAGACGATTTGTATGCCAGTAGCCTGATATTTTCGGATTTTAGTCTGTACTTCTTCGCGCCGCTTTTTAGTTTCTAAATCACGCGGCGACAATATTTCGATAGCCAGATCAGGCCGAGGCGCTGCGCCACTGGTACGTTGGGGTCGGTGGGCGGCTGTCCAAAAACTTAAATCAGGCATAGGAGTATCTTTTGGCCCAAGTTTAGTGCTAACTTCGGCTACCACCAAACCTATTTTCTCATCGGGATCAAAGCGGTCATAGTGCTTGGCGATGATGCGCCCAATCAAACCATGTTCAAGTCCAGCCATTGGCTTTTCCACCAGCCTTCCATCAATCAATTCGTAGCGTTCGTCAAATTCGGGGAGTGCTTCAAATTCTTCACTGGTGAAGAGGCGTTCGAGTTCAGCCGCCCTTATTGGTAATGCCATAATTTCTTGCTCCTTACTGGCCCGTAGCCGGATGCTTTGCCGTATCAGGTAATTATTATAACGGTTTGCCCGGTGCGCTTCAATCCGAGACGATGACGCGCCAAACTTTCACCCCGATTTAATGCTAACACAACCGCACTTGCCACTTTTTCGGACTATAATCTAGTTTGTAGAGGATTTGTCTAATAATTTATAGCTGATTTTATGCAAGACAGGGGAATATTAAAATGTCGCTGGAAGGAAAAGTAGTTTTGATTAGCGGGGCAGGGCGGGGAATAGGCCGGGCCTGTGCCTTGAAAATGGCGGAAGAAGGGGCAAGTCTGGTGCTGGCAAGCCGCACAGCCGACGACCTCGAAACCTTGGAGCAGGAACTGGGGCGAAAAGGCGCGCAAGTGCTGGCAATTCCGACTGATGTAACCAAAAAGGCCGAAGTGCAAAGGCTGGTCGCCGAAACGATAGAGGCGCTGGGCAAAATTGATATTCTGATTAATTCGGCGGGGGTAGGTGTAATTCGCCCGACCCTCGAATTGAGCGAAGACGACTTTGACCGCATGATGAACACCAACGCCAAAGGCACTTTTTTGATGTGTCAGGCGGTGGCAGCAAAAATGGCCGAAGCCAAAAAAGGTTTAATCGTGAACATACCGGGTATTTTGGGCAAAGCGGCCATGATGAACGCTTCGGGTTATTGCGCCAGCAAATGGGCGGTGACTGGCATGACTAAAGCAATGGCGCTGGATTTCAAGCGCTACGGTATTCGCTTTAGCCTATTACACCTGGGCGGAGTAGACTCAACTTTTTGGGATAAAATTGACGGTATGCGAGTACAGCGCGACAAAATGCTGACGGTAGACAACGCAGCCCAGGCTATTCTGTATGCTATCAACCAGCCCGAAATGGGCGTACTGAGCGAACTGGTGCTTCAGCCAGAGAGCCACCAGCTTTAAGATAAATTAAAAATAACGAATATTTGTCAATTTTACAAAACTGGCCTATCTCGCTAGATAATTTTGCGGGGTAGGCCGTTTATTTAAGTGAAAGAACCTCTAAAAACTTTCCTCCTTAAAATCCTTCTCCAAGCAAACTTCAACGCCCCGATTACGAGCAGAGTCGGGGCGTTTTTATTTGTCTCCAAAGCCGCAATATTGAGTTTGTGAATCAGGTTTGTTTCTTTAGCTCTTTCTAAAGAAACAAACTTGATAAAACTTGTCAACGTCTAAATCAGCTATTGACAAGTTGCTTCTTGTCTGCTATTATTTAGCTGGCTAATGAAAATGCTGGCCTTATAACATGCCAAAGTAAACCTTTAGTACTCTACAAACCCAATGTAGAAGTAAAATTCAATATAACGTTTCATCCCAAAAGTTAGCCGACTAATAATATATCCGATTAACTTAAAAATCTTTTACAAGAAAAACTCTATTATTAAGAGAAGGAGACATTCGAAATGCAAGCAAATAGCATAACCACGCAACCTGTTAGCAGATACTTGCTGGCTGGCCTGATTTCGGGCCTGATCAGTGCCGTCATTGCCAACATCTATTACCTGATTTATAGTGGGGCAAGCGGCAATAGCTTTGCCGAGCTTAACCTCTTTACCATCACCTTTATTGCTGTCCTGGGTAGCGTGATTGGGGGGCTGGTCTACTACGGTCTGACGCGCTTTACCAAACAACCCAGCCTGATTTTCAGTATCGTTGGCGTGATTTTTATCTTCTTGAGCATCATACCTAACTTTGCCAGCCCGTTATACCCTAATTTTGCCGCTGCCACCGTTCCTATGCATTTCATCGTCGGCCTGACCGCTATCGCCTTCATTCCCTGGTTTGTCAGAGGGCAGCGCTAAAAGTTTGAGAAATGCTGATGAGGGTATAGCCGAACGAAACAGGGCGGGCATAATGCCCGCCCTGTTTCGTTCAATATTACTAAACTAGCGGCGGGCTTAGTCGCCGACGGCCACACCAATCAGACCTTCCAACAGATAAGCCGTGACTGGGTCGCGCTTGCCTTTGAGATAAACCGGCGGCATCGGGCTGGCCTGGATATAGGAGCGGGCGCGCTCATAAATCGTCTGGCTGATTACAATTTGACCGCGCAGCGCGACCTGTTCAAGGCGCTGGGCGGTATTCACGTTGTCGCCAATAATCGTATAATCCATCAGGCGTAGCGAACCGATATTGCCAACCACTACTTCGCCGATATGTAATCCAATGCCCAAACCGAGCGCCCGCATTGCCGGGTCAGTCCAGCGCTCTAGCAACATCGAAAAGCGCTGCTGCATTTCGAGGGCGGTATTCAGGGCGCGTTGCAAATCATTGCCGTCCGAAATAGGCGCGCCGTAGAAAGCCAGCACACAATCGCCCACGTATTTATCAAACGTACCGTGATTGCGAAAAATCGCCTCGGTAATTTCATTAAAACATTCGTTAAGCACTTCGACTACCCGCTCGGCGGTAATAGTCTCGGAAAAACTGGTAAAGCCCCGAATGTCGGCGAATAGCACTGCCACTTCTTTTTTCTCGCCACCCAGCTTCAAACGGTTTTCGGGGTCAGCCAATAGTTCGGCTACAATTTCTTCGCTCATATAGCGGTTGAGCAGACGGTAAAGCAGACGGCGCTTTTGCTCTATCTCGTTATGAAAACGCCGGATACGCAATAGCGAACGTACCCGCGCCAGTAACTCTACTTTGTTAAACGGCTTGGTCAAGAAATCGTCTGCTCCGGCATCCAGTCCGCGCACTTTATCCTCAATCTGGTCGAGCGCCGTTAACAAGACTATTGGAATGGAGCGTGTCCACTCCTGGCGCTTAAGTTGTTCGCAGACTTCAAACCCATTGAGGCCGGGCATCATAACATCCAGCAAGATTAAATCGGGGTCATCGGTCAGGGCTTTATCGAGTGCTTCATAGCCATCGAAAGCCATCGAGACATCGTACCCCTGGACGCTCAACAACGCTTCTAATAATTCCACGTTAGCCGAAATATCGTCCACCACCAGAATGCGCGCCTGTTTGCGTTGCCCATCCTGACCGTATCCCTGTCCCTGTGCCAGATTTGAATTAGATATATCAGTCGTACCGTTACCAGATAAATCCATTGAAAAGCGCTCCCTTACAAAAATCAAGTAGGGCCGCATCAGACCCATGTGTCCCTTGTTTAGTTGTCAGTTATCGGTTAATTAGAACGTGTCTAACAATTGTCACGCCCCTTTACGGGGTGTGAGGTACGAAGCATCTTAATCTACCTTGTCGAACCATTCTTTGAGTTCAATTCGAGATTCTTCGTACCTCAGAATGACAATTACATCATTTATTAGACTGGCTCATAGATAAACGGTTGAGAAGCAGTCTTTTAGCTGCGAGCAAAACCAGAAACTAGAAACTAGAAACTAGAAACTGAGCTATCTGCTTTGGAAACTGGCGAGTATCAATCGGCTTTGAAATATAGCCGTTGCAGCCTGCTTCCAGCACTTTTTGTTCGTCACCTTTCATCGCGTGCGCCGTCAGTGCTACAATCTTCAAATCAGCCAGGCCGGGGTCTTCGCGGAGCAGACGGGTGGCAGTCAGACCATCCATGCCGGGCAGTTGAATATCCATTAATACCAGGTCGGGCTTGGCCGCCCGCACCGATTCGATGCCCTCCTGGGCGGTGCTGGCTTCGGACACCAGATAGCCCCAGGCTTCCAGTAAGTCGCGGGCCAGTTCCATGTTAAGCGGATTATCCTCCACAATCAAGACCCGTTCGCCTGCCATGCCCAAATCTCTCCTTACTTTTTTACCCAGGCTAAAGCCTGGAAAGCTATTAGTTTTTGAATTTTTTTTGCAAAAAAAATTCAAAAACTAATAGAAAACGGAAACTTCTTAGCTTTGCGAAAATTTTCTCAGAAAATTTTCGCAAAGCTAAGGAAAAAGCGAAAATCCTTATTTTTGAAAATTTTGCAGAATTTTCAAATTATAAGAAAATGCAGCTACCAAGAACGAGTGAACCTGGTCAGATTATTAGCGGCACGGATAAAGCGAAAGTTGTAAGAATAAACGGTCAAAGCTTAACCAATTTAAACCAGGTTGAATTGCATTATCATCAATCATTAAAATTCTCCGTGTCTCCGTGTCTCGGTGGTGAATTCTCCCTTGTTTGGCTTATTACTGCTCGTTATTCATGGTCAGGCGGTTGACTGCCTCGATTAAAGTCTGGCGCGAGAGATCGCCTTTTTGCAAGACTATTTCGGCATCATGCCCCAGGCGACGGTGTTCTTGCGAATCAAGCTCTTTAGCGGTATAAACAAAAACTGGTACATCCAGCGTTGCCAGGTTCTGGCGCAACCGGGTCAGCACCTCAAACCCGTTCAGCTTGGGCATCATCAAATCGAGAACCACTAAATCGGGCGGGTTGCGTTGCGCCATTTGCCACCCAATCTCGCCATCCGGCGCAGTGGCGACGGTCAGGCCAACCGCACTCAGAGTAGTAGTAATCAACTCGCGGTCATTCGGGTTATCGTCAATCACCAACGCCCGGAGCGGTTCGCCATACTGAACATGCTCTTCCATATGCTTGCGGCGGCGCTTGCGTAATTCGTGCAATTGCAATTCGGCCAGTTTCGAGGCCAGCTCGTCCCGACGCACTGGCTTCACGAAGCAAGCCACCGCGCCCAGTTCAAAGCTGATTTTCCGATTATCGAGCATTGAAACCACCATCACTGGAATATCGCGGGTATCGGGGTCGTTTTTAAGTTCGCGTAGCACTTCCCAGCCGTTTTTGGTGGGCAGCACCACATCCAGACTAATAACAGCCGGTTTTAGCACTTTAGCCTGCGCCAGCGCTGAATCGCCTGTATTAGTACGCGAAACCCGATAGCCACTTTGCTCCAGATACACTTGCAGCAATTCCGCCGCCTTGTCGTCGTCTTCTACCACCAGCGCCCATTTTTCACCCGGCTTTGGCTCTCTGCCTCTAACGCTATCGGAAGGCTTCAAAAAATAGTCTTCCATACCACTGCCATTGCCATTGTGCGAGGACGGTTCGGCCAGATTTGGCGCAGGACGGAATGGGATTGGTTCAACCTGTGGTTCAAGCGGCAGGCTCAAAGTAAAAGTGCTACCTCGGCCCAATTCGCTCTGTACCCGTACCGTGCCGCCGTGTAACTGGGCCAGACGGCGGCTGAGAGCCAGACCCAATCCTGTTCCCTGCTGCTTTTTAGTCAGCACGTTATCCAGCATCCGAAACTCCTCAAAAATGCGCTCGTGGTCTTGTGGATTAATCCCGATACCGTTATCTATTACACTTAATTCTACGGTTGCGCCAACTCGCCGGATTTGAACTTCGACAGTGCCGCCATCGGGGGTAAATTTTACGGCATTAGAAAGCAAATTATACAATATTTGCTTGAATTTGCGGCGGTCAGCCTTAACGAACGAAACTACATCGCCGGGGCGTAAACTCAGCCCGATTTGTTTTTTCTGGGCCATTATCGAAATTTGACCCAGCACATCGTTAATCACGTCGAGTGGGTTAAATTTTTCCACCAGTAATTCCATTTTGCCCGCCTCGACCTTCGACAAATCCAGCACATCATTCACCAGCGCCAGCAAATTCTTGCCACCCGTCAGAATATTGGTGGCGTAGCGAGACTGTTTCTCATTGAGCGGGCCGAAAGCCTGGTCTTGCAAAATTTCGCTAAAGCCAATTATAGCATTGAGGGGGGTGCGGAGTTCATGGCTCATATTTGCCAAAAATTCGCTTTTGTGGCGGGTGGCTTCTTCTAGCCGGGCGTTAGCTTTGCGTACCTCGTTGACCGTGGTATTCAGTTCGCGATAAAGCCCACCGATTTCAAGGGCCATGCCAACCTGTCCGCCCACCGAGGCAATCAGGCTACGGTCAGCCTCACTAAAGCTGTGGGCAACTTTGCGGGCCAGGAAAAACGCTCCCAAAATACGGTCTTTAGCGCGGAGTGGCCCCACCGCCACCGAACGATAGCCGAGTTCAGTGACTAATTTATTACTGAAATTGGGCAAAGTTTCCAGGTCGTCTACTATCCAGACCTCGCCGTTGTGCATTACCCGTTCAAGCGAGGGTTGGTCGCTCCGCAAGGTAGCAATAATACCCCGAAAGCGCTCGTCCATGCCCCGCGAAGCCCATTGCCGAAATTCGCCTTGCGGCCCTAGCAAAAACATACCGCCAGTCTCGACTTCCAGCGCTTCCATCATGCGTTCCAGGCAGGTCTGAAGCAGTGTTTCCAGTTCGAGGGATTGGTTGAGTACCGAAGCGACTGAATAAAGCGCCGATAATTCGCGGTTGCGCTTCTTCATCTCAACTTCCATTCGTCGCCGTTCGGTAATATCGCGGGCCAAACCGACGTGCATCACTGGAAAACCATCCTCATAGAAAGTACGACTGCTAATTTCTATCGGGATACGCCGCCCATCGCGGTGCATCAAAGAAATGCGGAAAGAATAGGGCCGATTGCCATTCAAACTAATCAGCTTGAATTGTTCCAAAGCCATAGCCCGGTAATCAGCAGCCACAAATTCGACAAAACTGCGGCCCAGCACTTCATCCGGCTCATAGCCGAGAAATTCGCGGATATTGGGTGTGACGTAAGTGATGATACCGCCTAAATCGTAGGCGTACATCAAGTCGCCCGAATTTTCGAGCAAGGTGCGATATTTACGCAATTCGTCTTCGAGCATAATTTTTTGATTAAGCAAAGTACGCAAGGCTGTTTCGTTCGCCGGGGCGCTAGGTTCAACGGGCGCGTCCGAAGTAGTTTCGGTCTGATGGGCCAGGCCAAAAACCGAAGAACTAAAATAAGCGTTGAAACCCTGGTCTTGCAAAGTTTTTAGGGCTTTTTCAAATCTTTCGGTATCGCCGTCAAAATCTTCAACCACAATTAGCTTGCGTGCCATCGAGTCACCACTCCCGGAGTAATTATTTGCGGGGACTAATTTCTGGGCCAATCTTTCTTTTAATATAATTCAGGATAACAAGATTGGTTTTGTCTCATCCAATAAAGTATGGTATCCTTAAAATTATTCAATACTATCCATTGAGATTATAGCATACGACCTGGAGCAGCAATATGAAATTTTTAACACAGTTTCGTGACGTTTGTCGTTTAGATTGGAGAAAGGCTTAGATGAAACCGGCAGCAGAGCGTGTCCAGCAAATTTTGCGAGATTTAGGCTTGAATAGCCAGATAGTCGAATTTAGCGAAAGCACCCGCACTTCGGCAGAAGCGGCGGCAGCGATAGGCACGACCATCGCCCAGATTTGCAAGAGTATTTTATTCGAGGTCGGCGGTGAACCAGTAATGGTCATTGCCAGTGGCGCAAACCGAATTGACACCACTAAAGTCCAGCAGCACGTCGGGCAACCACTCGGCAAGGCCAACGCTGCTTTTGTGCGCGAAAAAACTGGCTATGTTATCGGCGGAGTACCGCCAGTTGGTCACTCCCAGCCTTTCCCGATTTTCATTGACCAGGATTTAATGCAGTACGAAATAGTCTACGCCGCCGCCGGAACACCCAACGCCATTTTCCCGGTCGTCCCCGCCGATTTGCAACGCATCACCCAGGGCAAAATTATAGATTGCCGCGAAGAATAAAAGCCAATTCATTTTCCGAAGACTACCTAAACCCGGAATATTATAAAATAGGTCTGTTAGATTTAGGCACTAAAATGCTTCAGGTGCAGATTAAAAAGGGTGAACTAAGCCTTAGTTAATAAAGAACGCAAAAAAGCTTTGAGAAGGAGAAAATAAAAGCGTGCCTCAAGAATATATCGAGATTCGGAACGCCCGCGAAAACAACCTTAAAGAGGTTTCTTTACGTATTCCCAAGCGCAAAATCACGATTTTTACCGGGGTATCCGGCTCTGGCAAATCCTCAATCGTCTTTGATACGATTGCCACCGAAGCTCAACGCCTGTTGAACGAAAATTTCAGTATGTTCGTCCGTAACTTCCTGCCGCGCTTTAGCCAACCAGATGCCGATTCGATTGAAAACCTGAGTATGGCAGTGGTGGTTGACCAAAAGCGCCTGGGTGGTGGTTCACATTCAACCGTCGGTACAATTACCGATATTGCCCCGGTATTGCGCTTACTCTATTCACGGATAGGCCAGCCTTACGTCGGTAGAGCTAATCTATTTTCCTTCAACGACCAGCAGGGAATGTGTCCAGACTGCAATGGTATTGGTCGCAAGATAGGTGTGGATTTGGAAGCATTTCTGGACATGTCCAAATCGCTCAACGAAGGAGCAATCTTGTTCCCAGAGTATGCTGTCAACAGTGAATCCGCGAAAAGATGGATTTGGGGATGGAGTATTCACCCCCAGTCAGGCTTGTTCGATATGGACAAAAAACTGGCTGATTACACCGACGAAGAAATGGATCTCCTACTCCACAGCAAACCGCGTAAGGGTAAAATCGAGATGGGGGGTCAGGCGGTCAATTTCGCATTCGAGGGGATTGTTGACAGGTTCACCCAGAAGTACATCACCCGCGATGTTAAAACTCTGTCCGAACGCACCCAGAAAACGGTTGAGCCGTTCCTGACTCTCGGCCCATGTTCGCTCTGTCATGGCGCTCGTTTGAGTCAGGCCGCCCTGAGTAGCAAGATAAATGGTCGTAATATTGCCGAACTATCCGCGATGGAGGTAGACGAACTAATTGAAGTCATCAGAGAGATTAAAGAACCGGCGGCGGCACCAATCCTCAAAATCTTGAGCGAACGCTTGCAAAACCTGATTGATATTGGTCTGGAATATCTCAGCCTCAACCGGGAAACCAGCACTTTGTCCGGCGGTGAATCCCAGCGCGTCAAAATAGTAAAACACCTCAGTAGCAGCCTGATGGATGTAATGTATATTTTTGACGAACCCAGCGTGGGTTTGCATCCCCGCGATGTTCACCGCCTCAACGAACTGCTGATAAAGCTACGCGACAAGGGCAACACCGTTATCGTAGTCGAACACGAGCCGGAAGTGATTAAAGTTGCCGATTATATTGTAGATGTTGGCCCCTACGCCGGGAGTGAAGGCGGCACAATTGTCTACGAAGGCAGTTATGCTGGTTTACTTGAGGCCGATACCCTGACTGGCAGGCATATCAAACTCGCCCTACCGCTCAAAAAGGAGTTTCGGGCGGCTACAGGAAAATTACCAATTAGGCACGCCAGAGTGAATAACTTGCAGGATGTGAGCGTGGATGTTCCTAAAGGCGTGTTGACGGTAGTCACGGGAGTGGCTGGTTCGGGCAAAAGCTCCCTGATAAACCAGGTGTTTTTGCGCCAGCATCCCGAAGCGATTGTGATTGACCAATCGGCGGTAGGTGTTTCTACCCGCTCCAATCCTGCGACTTACACCGGGATAATGGATGGTATCCGCAAAGCCTTTGCAAATGCCAACGGGGTTAGCGGTTCGCTCTTTAGCTTCAATTCCAAAGGAGCTTGCGAAAATTGTCAGGGTTTGGGGGTTATTTATACCGATTTGGCCTTTTTAAATGATGCCAAATCACCCTGTGAAGTTTGCGGGGGCAAGCGTTTCAAAGACGAGGTGCTTGTCTACAAACTTAACGGTAAATCTATCACCGAAATGCTAGACATGACGGTCAAGCAGGCGCTGGCGTTCTTCGACCTCAAGGAAGTCGTCTCCAGGCTACAGGCGATGAGCGACGTAGGGCTGAATTATTTAACGCTGGGCCAACCGCTCAGTACCTTATCGGGCGGGGAATGTCAGCGCATCAAGCTTGCCAGTGAGCTACATAAGAAAGGTAGCATTTACGTAATGGACGAACCGACTACTGGCTTGCACATGTCAGATATTACGCACTTGCTAGCAATCATGAATCGGCTGGTAGATAGTGGTAATACGGTTATTTCCATCGAACATAACCTGGATGTTATTAAAAACGCCGACTGGATTATTGATATGGGGCCGGAGGGCGGCAATAAGGGTGGCAGAGTAATGTTTGAGGGGACACCAAAGCAACTGCTTGGCGCAAAACATTCCCTCACCAGTGCCTACCTGCAAGGCTAACGCTCAGAACTTTCGCTGGCTCACTTAAAGTAGTAGCGATTTGCAAAGACATTGGCCCATTCGTAGGGGCGAATCGCATACGCCCTTCACGATTTGGGTAAATGTTCAAGGGCGTATGCGATTCGCCCCTACCCAAAGACCCGGCTCAATTTCAATGCAATTTGCTGTAAAACCGATTTCTTTATAAATAAAAAAGCCGCCGTGTTTTGAAAACACGGCGGCTTTTTTATTTAGCTCTTTTTTTAAATTCGTCCAAGATTTTTCGGATAATTTCACACTTTTGTCATCTCTACTGGTGAAGCAGTCCTCGGAGCAAAGGTCGAAATGGTTTTAGCGCCATTTCTGCCAGTTCCAGAGGGCTAATCCCAAAAGAAAGGAGGTGACAGCACAATGGCACTAACCAGAACCAGAATTAGCCGAAAGTTGGCGGCGGTAGTAGTCGGACTGGCCTTAATGCTAGGCGTATTGTTCGGTAGCCACCCGGCAGCCCAGGAACAAGCCAGCGTTGATACTAATACTAATATGGTAGTAGCTGATGGCGGCGGCGTTACGCCACCACCCGGTCAGGGTTAGATTAAAACTTGAGGTATAGTTGTTTACACAAAACTTCAGAGGCGCGCATCTGAATTTTGTTGTCAAACAAGACTACTAATCGGCTTCAAGCATCCACAATAAAAGTAGAAACATTCCCCTGAAAGCTGACTGCCCTGGCTCCATAGGTTTGAGCCAACAGTTCTGGCTTGAAAACTTCTTTTGGCGTACCCAGCGCCACCAAGCCTCGGTTGATTAAGGCCAGTTGGCTGCATTTTTCTGCCGCCACGTTCAAATCGTGCGTCGCCATCAAAATAAGCTTGCCTTGTTGCTGAAGTAGTTTCAGCAAATTCATTAATACTTCCTGGCTCGTGGTGTCTACCCCGGTCAATGGCTCGTCCAAAATAATTATATCGCCTTGCTGGGCCAGCGCCCGCGCCACAAAAACGCGCTGCTGCTGCCCGCCACTAAGCTGACTAATCTGGCGGTCTTTGTAAGCTAACATCTCGACTTGTTCCAGCGCTTCCTTGACAATCTGGTGGTCATGTTTGCCCGGTCTGGCTATCCAGCCAATATGTTTGTAGCGCCCCATCATCACCACATCGCCAACAGTCACGGGAAAATCCCAGCGGACTTCTTCTTTTTGGGGGACATAAGCCAGCCGTTGCCGGGCCTGTTTCAGGCTCTGTCCTTCAATCAGCACCTGTCCGCTAATTGGAATGATTCCCAAAATGGCTTTTAGCAAAGTAGATTTGCCCGCGCCGTTCGGCCCGATAATACCGATTAACTGGCTACCCCGCAATTTCATGTTTACGCCTTGCAGTACCACATCCCGACCATAGGCAACACTCAAGTTAGTCAATTCGAGTAAGGCCGGACTAATTTTTGTGGGCGTTTGGGTCGGCTTAGACTCCGAAGCCATATTTTCTAGCTGGCTTGCCATCGGCGCATTTACACTTTGCGAAACTTCTTTAGCCATTGGAGTAGTTCCAGTTTCTGCTCATTTTCATTCTTAATCAGGTGCAATTGATAACTGTTGTCAGCTCTAACAACAAACTGATAGTAACACCATGAGGTTGCTCTGTCAACCTTATTGATATATTTTATCATTTATCTTTTTTGCTGAATTAAGGCCCGCTCTTTTCGGTATAGTTTTTCTTGTCAGCCGCCCAGGGTGCGTAAGGCGCAAGGAGGCTTTACTCTTGCTTGTAATCGGCGAAACGGTAGCCCAGGCCACGTTCGTTCAGGATGTATTTTGGGTGAGAAGGATTTTGCTCGATTTTCTGGCGCAGGTATGTTATGTAAAGTCGTAGCAATTGCTCATCATCGCGGTATTCCCGCCCCCAAACTTTGGTCAACAAGTTTTCGTGGCTCAACAACTTTCCAGCGTTGTTCACCAGATGATAAAGCAAGCGATGTTCCAGTGGGCGCAATTTCTGGCGCTTGCCATCTACAATTACTTCGCGCTTATCGAAATCTATTTCTAAATGTTCATCAATTGTCACCTGGTCGCCTGACCGACTGAGGGTGGGCGGCATCGAGGCCCGGCGCAGCATGGCTTTGACCCGGCTGACCAGTTCGCGGTGGTCAAAAGGTTTGGCAACATAATCGTCCGCGCCCAGTTCCAACCCGCGCACCTTGTCGCTTTCGGTGGCCTGCACCGTTAGCATAATTACCGGGGCATTAGAGCCTTTGCGAATTTCCTGCAAAGCCTCGAAGCCATCCATTTCCGGCATCATCACGTCCAGCAACACCAAATCGGGCATACCAGTACGCACCTTCTCGACTGCCTCATATCCATTATGAGCCTCGATTACCGTAAAATCTTCTTTTTCCAGAATCGTCCGCACCAAATCGAGTAATTTGGGTTCGTCATCTACTACTAAAATTGTCTGGCTCATATTTATACCGTCACAACTATCTTCCTAATCCAAAAAATTTGTTTGGCTTCAAACTTTGGTTTGAAGGTTTCTCATTTTTGATTTTTTGCAAAAAATCAAAAATGAGAAAAAGAGAGATTTTAGGGTTTGAATTTTTTTTGCAAAAAAATTCAAACCCTAAAGAAAAAGCGAAAGTGTTGCTAATTCAAACCTACAGGACGCTTTTAGTTCAAGCCCGCCAAATTTTCAACTTTTGAAATTTTGCCAAAAATTTCAAAAGTTGAAAAATCAGGTTAAATTTTGCCAAACAGCACAGGCAAGGCGGCTGGTTCTTCGCGCGGCAAACTAAACTTGAAGCGCGAACCGCTCATGCTGCCGGGGGCATCTCCGGCTACCGCCACCGGCTCGACCCAGATGCGACCACCGTGGGCCTCGATAATCGCTTTGCAAATATATAAGCCCAGCCCTGCCCCTTTGCGTTCGCGCACATAGCGGCTATCCAGGCGACTAAAGCGATCAAAGATGCGTTGCCGTTCGCTTTCGGGAACGCCAATGCCCTGGTCGGTGACGCTAACAATCACTTCGGTGCTGGTCGGTTCGGCCTCGATTACAATTGGCCCGCCTTTGGGCGTATATTTAATCGCGTTCTCAATCAGGTTGACCAGCACCTGCTGGATTTTGTCATAATCCGCCAGCACTGCCGGTAAATCGTCGGGCAAACTGACCTTCAAAGGGTGTTGCTTGCTAACCCCTTTCATTTTCTGGACTACTCGCTTAATCAACCCGCTCAAATCTACCGGGGCGCGCTCCAGTTCGATGCCGCCCGCCTGCAAGCGCGAGGCATAAAGCAAGTTCTCGACCAGCTTGCTCAGGCGGTCACTTTCTTCTTTAATAATATTCATTTTCTCGCGCACCTGGGCATCTTGCAGTTCGGTCTTTTCGTCGGCGAATAGCCCGGCGTAGCCCTTGATAATGGCGATTGGAGTTTGTAGTTCGTGGCTAATGACCGAGAGAAAGGTACTTTGCAGTTCTTCGGCTTCCTTACGGGCCGTAATATCGCGCGCCCCGATAATGCCACCCAGAATAGCGCGGTGCGCCGACAAAATAACCGAGTAAGTTAGTTCTACATCGCGCTTCTCGCCATCTTTGGTAGTCAGCACCACTTCGCTACGGCGCTCCGCCTCCGGCAAATTTACGTAGGTTCCCAGCTTAACCGGGCAGGCCAGACCGCACTCGCCCTTGCCCAACCGGGTCTTAAAGCCCAGCGCCTCATAACAATTTTGGCCGCGCAATTCTTCCACCGTCCACCCGGTCAAGCGGGCGAAGGACGGGTTAAAGCCCAAAATATTGCAGGTATTATCTACAATCAAAATGCCGTCGGCGCTATAGCTGATAATTGCTTCCAGCCAGTTTTTTTCCTGCACCAACTGGCGCAACAGGTGGGCGTTGCGGGCCACCACCTCGTTTTCATCCAGCACCACACTATATGGCGAAAAGGAAAGGCCGTCTGCTTGTACTTCTAAATTATCTGGCCCAACCCCTAGCGGCGAACCGGGCGGTAATACCGGCACATCGTTAGCCGAAGGTAGCGTTGAGCCTGCCGGATTTGCCGACTGTATCAGGCAGAGGGCGGCGAAAAAGCGATTTTCGGCATAAATCGGCAGGGCAATAATTTGCAACGGCCCTTGTGGAGTAGGCAAATCCACCTTTAGCGCCGGTAATTCTTCGCTTCGTTCGTGTTCGGACGGGGGCATACCATCAAAACGGAACGGTTCGCCCCGCCGTAGCCGCTCCACCAAATCGTAAATCACCGGGCGCAACTCATCAAAAGCCGCCGGAGTCAGGCCGTAGGGCGAAATATGGCCCGGCGTGTCGCGCTTCTCGTCCCAAAAGACCAGCACTCCGGCTTTACTGCCAATCGCCTGTACAATACTGGTAATCGCGGTATCTAGCACATCCCGCGTCTGATTGCTAACTTTTAAGTTGCCCCGTTCTTTTCTAATCCGCATTTTTTACCCTGTCTAAGCTTTATCCTTTCGCAATTATAAATTATACCATAAGTAAGAAGGCAGAAAAGCTTACCCCGGATAACGGGTGAGCGTCAATTTTTTGCACTAGGTCAAGCCAACCCGGACGTGAACGTCCCGGCTAAAAATAACTAACTTGACCGTTTTTAGCCCGTACGTTCACGTCCGGGTTTTGCAAAAAATTGACGCTCACCCTTTGCGTTGGCCCGGCCCAGAGTGCCAAGCCGAAAAGCGATTGCAGCCAGTGGCCCGATTTGGCAAATCGCTACTACTTTTAGGATGGCTTCATGTGGCGAAAAAGCCACCATTTTTGAGCTTGGTTTTGAAACTTTTGAGCGGCTCATCGCGCTGCTCAAAACTGGAGTAGGTGGTTTTGGGTTCAGGCAGTTTGATTAATGCAGCAGTTGGAGAAAGGCGGCGCACGAAATAATCGGCATATTGCTTGGTTTTCAAAAGTTCGTCCAGTACTTCCGGGTCTTCCACTTCTAATAAAGTAGTGCGTTCAATCATAACGCGCCGAAAGCCTTTGCTCCAATCCTGCACCGAAGTTACGACGTTTTGAGCGAGTGGTTGCATACTGCGCCGGGATAGCCATTCCAGCAAGACCGTCGCAGTCAGGCCCGACTCCATGCCGCGCAGTACGGCGTTGCGGTCAATTGTAAAAAGACTGACCTGATCGAGTTTTTTTGGATTGGCAAATTTCAGCAGCGTCCAAAGCGTATCTACCTGTGGTGCGAAAAGCATTATCTCGAAGTTAGGCTGCACCAATAGCGGCTTTTCAACCGATACAAGGCTTTGGTGAGTTGCACCGCTTACCCCAGTCAGTTCCAGGCCCAGCTCGGTTACAGCAAAACTTTCTACCCGGCCTGTACTATCACGGCCCACCTTGACCAACCCCAGCCATTCCAATACTGTGCCAAGCGTGTTGCGGATAATTTCGCCTTCGACCCTGGGCCAGAGCCGGGCAAATTCCTCGACCCGTTGCAGCCCAAACTGGTTCATGAGTTCGCGGCGCGGACGAATAAAAAACGGCTCTTCGCGCTGGACTTTGTGCAGCAGCGACCCAACCGAATACCATGTTCCCGATTGGCACTCGGTCAGCCAGCTCAAAATTGCTTTATTAGCCTGGGTCATGGCGGCAGAAGAGCCGTAGTAATAGGGGAAGCCGACTGGCCCGCTAAAATAGGTGCTGTTGAGCCAGGTCTGAAAAAAGCGGCGGGTTTGCTCATAGAAATCGAGCCGCAACCACTCATCCAGACCAGGGCCGGGCTGCAAGCGGCGGGTATAGGTTTCATTGTCGTAAAGTTGAAGCTTCTGGCAAAGCTGGGTCATAAAGGCAAAGCGCAATGGCTCTTCCAAATCTTCCTGTACCCAAAATAGCGTACTCAGCTTTTTGACGTGGCGCTTCGGGATATAATGTTGGGTGGTCAATTCTACCTCGTTCTGACCAAGATAGTTCATAAAAGTCAAACTATCCCAGGCCAGCGCATAAGGCGGAAAGGCAGTCGGGTTGGACGGTTCGGTGGTGGTTTGCAGCGATAAGGACGAGCGGCCCGACGCATTTACCTGGGGCGAGGCAATTTCGGGCGGAATAAAAACCACGCTCTCGCCGTCCTCAAAAGCTTCCCAGATCAGCAAATGGTCGGTTAAAGGGCGCAAATTGCGGGCCAACCGACGCAAGCTTACAAATTCCTGGAGCAATTTCTCAATGGTGGTGCGACCACCCTGCCGCTTTAGCTGGGCGAAAATTTCCTGACTATCGTTTGGCAGGTCGTTTAGCACCTTGCGTTGCAAAGCACTATCGTGGAGTGCTGCTGCCACTTCCTTCACCATTTCGCTATGGTTGGCGTTGCCCTGTAAAGACAAAATGCCCCAGGGTTCGGCCAGACTTTCGAGTGAATCCGGCCCTAATCGTTCCAGCAAATTCACTAGCGGTAAATGACTGAGGCGGATGTGTCCAGCCGCATTAGCATTGCCTAGTTTTTCGCTTACCAATCGCTGTAAAGGGCGGGCCAGTTCGCGGGGTAGCACAATCACCGCTTTTTTATTGGCAGTTGGAGTTGCGCTGGGGCGACCATAGATTTCGCTGAAGCCACTACGTTTGCGCGGTTCGTTGGCTTGTCCTGTCGGCGTTGGTAAATTGTCCACTTTAACCCGGTCATCGTAAAGCAACCCAACCTGACGCAAGCGCATTATTTCTAAAGTAGCTTTGGCCCGGTTTAATTCGACAGCGGCTTCTTCCACCGATAAAGCCGGGCCGCTATAATTACTAAAAAAGGCCAGCGTTTGCAACTGACCCGCTTCTAGTTTTTCCAGCACGCGGCGCTGCATAAATTCGCTTTGCATCTCTTGAGCCAGTTGAAAAGTGTTGCCGGTATAAAGGCGGTCACTCAAGCTGGCCTCCCATAATTCGGCAATCAGCCGCAATTCCTGGGGCGTTTTTTCATTTAAGTACGATACCAGTGTTCGCATAAATTCGCTTTTCGTGTGACAACTTTGTCAAAAACCGTGGCACAGCTTATGCTATATCTTAGAAATGGAACTATCTGTGTCTATTTTGTCTAAGAGATTTTTATTTTTTGAAGCAGGCTAATCACCTGCAACTGCGGCATTATAGCATACGGCTATGTGTCTGCCCATAAATTAACTTTGTCGGTAAATATTAGTATAATATTGATACAACCTTAATAAAAACTTAGAAGCAGGTAACAAATTGTTTAGTATTAAATCGGGAGGCGATAAAGGTGGATATTAGTCTAAGTCTATATCAGGAACAAAGTTTACGGGTATCTCCCAGCTTAATCGCGCTAAATCAAATTTTGGCTCTCAGCAGCCAGAAATTGCAGGAAGAGATCCGTAAAGAGGTTGAAGATAATCCGGCCCTCGAATTGATGGAGCGCCAAACCTGCCCAATTTGTGGCACCGCTTTTAATGGACGGGCCTGCCCCCGCTGTATGGCAGATAATGCGGGCAATCTGGCAACCCGCACCACCGAGCATAAATCTACCAGCGATGATTACGATTATTCTAGTGGCGACGATTTTTATATACCCGATGAGAATTGGTCTGCCGGGCGCGGCGGTGACGAAGAATTTGACCCGATTACGATTGTGGCGGCAGAAATGCCATTGAGCGAACGAATGTTGATGGAACTGGCTGCCGTGCTGGACGATGATGAAATGCCCATCGCCGAGTTTTTGGTTGGCAGTCTGGACGAACGGGGCTATCTGGCGACCAGCCTTGAGGCGGTATCACACGCCTTTAATGTCGAAGAAAGCAAAGTTGAAAAAGTGCTTAAAGAATTGCAGATAGCTGCACCACCAGGGGTGGGAGCGCGCGATTTGAAGGAGTGCTTGTTAATCCAGCTGGCCTACGTTAGAGAAAATGGGACAGATGCACCGCACATCCAGGAATTAATCGAGAAACACCTGACTTCGTTAGGCGAACACAAATATGGCTATATTGCTCAACAGATGGGTATTTCGGTAGATGAAGTCCATAAGGCCCGCGACTTTATCAAAAACTATTTGAATCCGTATCCTGCCGAAGGCCATACCTCCGAGCCGAACGGCCTTCAGTTGCGGAGTGGCACGGCTAAAGCCGGTTACGTTGTGCCAGACGTGATTATTACCGAACACGATGGCGAATATGAAGTTGAGATGGTTGAATCGAAGCGTTTTGTTCTAAAGGTCAATTCGATGTACTCCAACCTGGCCCGCGAAATGAGCAATGCGCCGGATTACAACGCCGATGACCGTGAACATGTGCGCCAATACGTTGCCCGCGCCAAATTTTTTATGTCCAATATCAACCAGCGTCGCGAGACCATGATGAAAATCACCAAATATCTGGTTGAGACCCAGGAAGATTACTTACGCGACGGCGTGCGCGGTTTGCGTGCGCTCACCCGCTCCCAGCTTGCCAGCTATATTGGTATGCACGAAAGCACGGTTAGCCGGGCCACGGCGGGCAAGTATGTGATGTTGCCCAACCGCAAGGTCATTCCCTACAGCGATTTCTTCACCGCTTCGCTATCGGTCAAGGATGTTATCAAAGAGATTATTGAATTCGAGATGCAGAAAAGCAACAAGCCTTTAACCGACCAGCGTATCGTCGAGCAACTGGAAGAGCGTGGTATTCGCGTCGCCCGTCGCACCGTTGCCAAGTATCGCGCCCAGCTTAAAATTCTGCCTTCGACGTTGCGTTAGGGGATTTTAACCACAGATGAACACAGAGAACACAGATTGGCACGGATGAGTCTATAGTTTAGCGATAAAATAAAGCGGTGGAATTATTCCACCGCTTTATTTTATTGCTAAACTGCTTCAAAACTGGTAGGTGGCGAATCCAGTTGGGTTCGATTTATCGAACCCCTACCAGTTTTGAAATAGGTTCTCAGGCTATCAATTGCTCCAAAGCGCGTTTATCATTGAGGGTAACGGTATGGCGCTCGACTTGAATCAAGTTTTTCTTTTGTAGCTCCGTTAGCTTGCGGGTAACAGTAACCCGATTGGAGCCAATCATATCAGCCAATTCCTGATGGGTCAGACCTAAATCTATCGAAACTGTCCCACTTGCCTGCTTTATTCCAAATTCGTTAGCCAATTTGAGTAAAATATTAACCAATCGCAAGCCTACATCTCGGCCCAACAATCCCTCTATTAGCAACTGGCTTTGGGATAGCTGTTGCGAAAAGCTATGAATAATCTGAGAGGCTAGTAGCGGTGATTGTTCCATCAAGGCTTCCAGCGCACTTTCCTGTAGGCAGGCCACGATTGAAGCTTTCATGGTCTCAGCATAGATGTCGTGAAAATAGCCGTTTGGTTTGTTTGAACAGGCAAAAACGTCGTTAGACCCTAGAATCGAAAGGGTTATGGCACGACCATCTGGCAGCAGTTCGTAAAGCCGCACCTGTCCGCTCATTACAAAGTAAAGATTGGCATGGTTGTCGCCAGGCTGAAAGATAACTTGTCCCTGAGCGTAGCGACTCAATTTGAAGGCATGAATACTTTTGATTAAATCCGCCAGGCTGGTCTGTTCCAGACGAAGCCGCCGACTTTCCGCACTCTCGGCGGCTAATTCTAGCTGAATGTGGCGTTGTTCGTCCAGATAGCCTTCCATAATCGCTTTTTCAGCCTGCACCCGGAGGCGGTTTAGTTTTTGAGTGAGGGGTCTAAGCAGGGCGGGGTTAGCTTCAATTGCTGAAGTAGCACTAAGGGTCTCCCATACCAAATTCATCAACTCCGAAGTCTGGTTAACCACGGCTTCGATACGGCTCGAAGCCCGTGCTTGCAAGCGGCCTTCCCGGTTTAGCGCCGCCAGATAATCCTCGTCCCGGTCAGTCCGTAGCGCTTTAAGGAGGTTTTCCCACAAACCCATGTGCCGTCTTCGCACTTCGCCATCCATTTTAGCTACTTCAAAGCCAAAACCACGCCGTTCAGCCAGTTCCGACCATTTTTGGCGAAAAAGAGCTTTGGCTTCAACCAGCGCCTGGGCCAATTCCTGGGACATACCGGGCCTCCTTCACTAAAACTAACAATTATTTCAACCGCCTTTTATCGAGGCGTGCCTGGGGATGCAATAATATCAGTTCCTCCTGGAAATTATGGTAAAGCTTTGGCAAGAGATTGTCGGACTTCATTGTTGCCTAATAAGACCTTTTTACCAGAAAGAAACCGATTTATCAATTTAGTATAATAAGTGTCTAAGGTTTGTTTGATATAATTTTAACTACTAATTTGCTTCAAATCGGTAACTTAGGCTACAAAATTCGTTCTCACCTGAAGCTAAACTACCCAAGCGGTTAAATCTAAAGTAACTACGCCGCCTGTCACAACTGTCACCCTGACGAAGGAAGGGTCTCGGCGCTACCCGAAGCACCTTACTTCGGCCACCAGAGATGCTTCGTCCCTCACACCCCGAAAAGGGGCGTGACACAAGTAAGTAGTTACAAGCTAATTTAGCTCCGCCTGAGAAACTTTATGTGAATAAAACATTAGTTTATGGTTAATTTAGAGTTTTTTATAATTTCTTGTAGTTTAAGCTACATTCTCTAATTCTTATATATTCTACAATATCCATACAAAACCTAGACAAAATATAAACTAGGTATAAGTGAGTTATTGATGCCTGAACAGATAAAATGCTTTGTGTGTGATTAAATATAAGGATGGTTAAACAAAATGCAACCTGTATTGGTAACTAATCAGTACCCTGACCTGTACCGCTTCCTGGCTGCTATGGCAGAAGCAAGCTATAATTATTTGAGTGAGCCAAAGCTGGCAGATAAAACCCACGCGGCTAATACTATTGTTATCTGGTCGCCTGAGCAGCACTCGGATTTGCTGGATAGTGGCACCAAGCTGGAACTGATAGAACACTATGCTCGAAAGCTGGGAGCCAGTATTGTACTTTCTGCCAGTGCCAATCCTCAGTTGCAAGCCTGGGGTCGGCAATTGGGCTGGCAAGTGTTGTGGAACACCCCTGATTGGCAGTATAATTTGAACTCTTACTGGGAAAATTACGAGCAAGAGGAAGAAGAAGAGGACGCGATTGCCTGCTAACTTATACCAGGCTTCAAAAAGTTCAGCATTTTCGCTAAAGTAGTAGCGATTGAAGTCGCTACTACCACCTCAACCTTAACGTCTTTTGATTTTTTCAATAAATTCATCCATACTAACCTGTATTCATCTGTATTTATCTATGTTCATCTGTGGTTAAAATCTCCAAAAAATTCTCCTCATCAGCCAATTCCAATTCAAGTATAAAGTTGCGTTGAGGTTCGGAATAACGGCTTGAGTCGGCCTCGAGTGAAATTTCGGTTTGATTGAAGCGCACCTGACTTGGTCTGGTGCAATTCTCAATTTTTAGCTCGACGGTTTCGCCCGTGTTACCTTGTAGACCAATATTTAATTTATTTCCATCCAGCACTTCGGCTTGTTTTACATAAATATCAGGATTTGAAATTGAAGCAAGATAAGGCGCGTCAAAATCGGGTCGCCACTGAAGTAGCGAAGCCAGTCCGCCGCCATTTTCGGGCAGGGCGTGAGCCAGGGCAAACAGGGCGGTGACGTAAGGGGCGGGCAGAGCGTTATAATAAAGCTTGTCCTCAATTTCGGTCAGTTCAAAATATTCGCTGGCATAGTGCAGCAGTCGGGCGACAGTTTCGGTGTCACCCATTTCTTTTGCCAGCAGGGTGGCAAAGCCAGTATTAATCGCTTCGGTGCTGATTTCAAACTTTTCGTTTGGGCCGAGCGACCCCAGCCGCAAGCCGTCGCCTTTCGGTTTCAAGCGTTTGCGGAAGCGTGGATAAATTTCGCGTACCGTCTCAGGCTGCCAGGCCGCCATAAAAGCCAACCCCCAGGCATCGGTAAGATTAAAGCTTATCGGCATGGGCAAATGCAAATCGGGCATAAACGCCACGCTCAAAAGGCCGTTCGGGGCGGGCAAAGGAAGTGGCCCGCGCCCGGTCAACATTTTCTCGCGCACCCAATCGGCCCAGCGCTCATTCACGGCGGCGTAATTAGTGTTGTGCAAGCGGTCGTGCAAAATATTGCTGATGCAGGCGTGGTTGTTGCAGGCGGCATAAGCCCGGCCCGGTTCGCAGCAGACTCCGTGAAAATAGTTTTGGCTCATCTGCTCGTGAATCCGGGCTGCCAGTGAAGTATGAGTGTAGGGAAATTCAAAGTGTTGCCCGCGTGACTCGGCGCTCAAGACAAAGCCGGGCGAATCGTAGCGACTACTGCCGCCCAGCAGTTCGTAAAAGCCAAGCATGGAGGCTAAATGACCGCTATATTGTACGTTTCCTTCCTGGCAGGGGTCGGGCGAAATCGCACTACTCGCCATTCCCAGGCGGCTATGTAATATTTCTATCGCTCCGGCTTTTTTTTCTTTTTCCTGAGTTAGTGGCGGTTGGCCTGCCTCGATAACTGGTAGACTACGGGCCGCGCCCTGAAACCAGTATGCCCATACTTCGGGCCGCAACATCTTCTCGACCAGATTTTCGAGCGCTTCCAGATACGGCGCACGATAAGCCGGAGTACGCCGGGCCAGACCATAAAGGGCGTAGGCGCTAAAAGCCAGTTGAAAGCGCAAGCCAAAATTCATGCCTTCAATCGGGCTGCGGTAAAAGCCTTCCCATTCTCCGGCGGGCTGGTTCGCCAGCTTTTGCAAATATTTCAAGTGGCCCAGTTCGGTCTCGCTTAGTCCGCCTGTCATATTGTTCTCCTGTTCCGATGTATCTGTAGGAGGGGGCTACGCCCTCGATTTGTTCCTCAGCCTCACAAATCGAGGACGCAGCCCTCTCCTACAGAAAAAGGCGGGTTGTTTAAAGCCATTTGCGCCAGCGAAAGAAAAGTAACATTAGTGCCGCCATCATGACCAGGAGAACCATAATTCCTATGAAAGTCCAGGGTTCGTGCTGGAATGGTACTTCAACATTCATGCCGTAAATACCGCTAACTAGGGTTAAGGGCAAAACTACCACTGAAATTATGGTCAGCGTCTTGATGACCTGGTTCAGGCGGTGCGAAGTTAACGAGTCGTAGGTGGAGCTAAGTCCCTCGACCACTTCCTTAAATTCTTCCAGGCTATCCCAGATTTTGCTGATATGGTCTTTAACGTCGCTCCAATAACCTTCCATGTCTTCATGGTCTGCTGTGCGTTTGCGATGTTCCAGGCTGGCGATGACCGCGATTTGGGGCTTGATAATCCGGCGAATGGCGATAATATCGCGACGGATAACCGAAATTTCGTAAATCGTATCGGCGCTGGACGGGCTTTTAAAGATACGCTCGTCCAGGTCGTCCAGCTTTTCAGCCTGCTTGTTAATTATCGGAAAACAATAATCTACCAGCACATCCACCAGACGGTAAAGCGCATAAGCGGGGGTTCGACCAAGTATGCCGTTGCGCCGTCCCGAATTATTTTTGCATTGCTCAAAAAGCCGATTGAGCGAGCGCAACTTGCCGTCGTGGACGGTGATAACATAATCTGGCCCCATAAACATATCAATCTCGGCGGCGGTAGTTTCGCGCTCGGCCTTGTTATAAACTGGGAAGTGCATTACTAGAAAAATATAATCTTCGTAATCATCAATTTTGGGACGTTGCAGGCGGCTGGTAATATCTTCCAGATGTAGCGAATTAATCTCAAATTGCTGGCGTAACCAGGCCAGTTCGCCGTTACCGGGCCGCAAGATATTAATCCAGCGTAGCCCGTTTGTTTCGTGCTGAATTATCTCAATTCGTAGTGGCGATTTATCTAAAAGCTCTTCCAATGGAGTGTTCGTGCGGTTCTGCCCTCCCAGGCGCAAGGTTTTCCGCAAAACTGGCGCAATTACATTTTTACGAGCTTCTTCATTTGTTTTTGCTAATTCGTTATCACCTGGTCGGTTTTCCATCTTTTCCCCACCTGTTCAACTAACCTTCAGCTAACACTTTCAACATTCAGCCCATTATAGCACCCTGTGCAACCAGGCCAGGAGAATTTTAGATTGTTGGAGTTTTTGTTCAGTTCAAAACCACTTGTCAAAACCCAAATTATTTACTATAATTCAACAATACTTCTTGGTTTATCGCAAAATTTACGTCGTACCACAGGAGAACATAGTGATAGAAGCGGGAATTACTCTCAAGGGACGTTACGAAATACGCGAACGCATCGCCAAAGGTGGCTTTGCTACGGTTTACCGTGCCTGGGATACCACTTTCGAGCGCTGGGTTGCTATCAAAGTAGTAGACCTGGCCGAAGATGACGATGGGCAACCCCTCAACGCCCAGGAACTACTCAAAGAAGCCCGCTCCATCGCCACCAATCGCCACCCCAATATTATAGATGTTTACGACCTCGGTGAGATTGAGCATCAGACTTACTTGATAATGCCTTATGCTGATGGCGGCAACCTCTATCAGCTTATGAAGGCGGTTGGACCATTTAGTTACGAGCAGACTGGCAAGTATTTACAGCAAATCGCGTCGGCGCTGGATTACGCTCATCACCTGAAAATAATCCATCGCGACCTCAAGCCCCAGAATTTTTTGCTTTTTGGCACCGATAAGCAACATTTAATGATTAGCGATTTTGGAGTTTCTAAAATCGTTTCGCAAAATGCCGCTATTTCCAACACGCGCATTATTGGCACGCCCCGCTATATGTCGCCCGAACAATTCGAGGGCAAAGTGAGCTATCGGAGCGATATTTACGCGCTTGGCGTTATTCTCTATCAGATGCTGGCGGGAGAAGCGCCCTTTCGAGGCGATTATATCACGATACGTGACAGCCACCTCCATCAATCTCCGCCATTCTTAAGCCTGAAACGGACTAATTGTTCACCCGCGCTCGATCAGCTAATTCAGCGCACTATGTCTAAAGACCCGGCCCAGCGCCCCCAAACTGCTCTGGAAGTATCGCAGGCTTACCAGCAAATCATTGCCCAACTTCCGTCCAGCGCAACCGATGTCACCGAAACATCGCGGCTTTCGCCTCTACCAGCCGACCCAACTCCTACGCCCACTCCCGGTGCGCTCTACGTAGTTCAGCCGCCGCCTTCTGATGTTCCCACACCTCAGCACAATACGCCGTCTTATCTCAAACAGCCTTCGCCCTTTGCTCCAGTAAATTCTACGCCGCCTGTGACGAATGATGCGATGGTTACTCCAGACCCCTCCAAAGTCAAAGCGCCACCTTTAATTTCGAACAAATTTCCGGCTGAACGCAATTCTCGGCGCAAAACTTTCTGGCTAATTGGCCTGCTGGCGTTACTGACGTTTTTAATCGTCGGCGGGATAGTAATTTTTAATCTTGTTGGAACTTCTACTCCTACAGGGAATAGTCCTATTGCCCTCGGTATCTCGACAGCTACCCCACCTATTTCTACCAGAGCGGCGGCTATCGCAACTGCTGCCAACACGCCTACTGTAACAAACAATCTTGCCCTGACCACGCCTTCGGCTACTATCTTGCCAACTGTTACGGCTGGCCCAACGGTTGACCCGGATGAAATATTTACTCAAGCCAATGATGCTTTTGGGAAACAAGATTGGGAAACCGCTATTCGGCTGCTTGATGATTTAGCCTCCAAAAACTATAATCCTGAAAAAATCAACAGTCTACTGGGTGAAGCGGTCTGTGGCTACGGCAAAAAATTAGTTGGCGATGTTAACGTGGCTATTCCCAGCAGCCTGGACATGCTAAAGCGGTGTATTGAGGTTAGGGGAGTAACTGATGAGGTTAAGGCATTGCAAGAGCGATTGAATACTTACCTTAATATCAAGAGCCTGATTAGCCAGAACAAACTTGCCGAAGTTATTCCGTTGCTTGAACAGAGCTATAGCGCCGATAATTCTTTCCGGGATGTTAAAGATTTGCTGCGAGATGCTTATCTTAATTACGCTACCGATTTTATCAGCCAGGGTAAACAGCCCGAAGCGATTGAGTCGCTAGAAAAATTATATAAGCTCGACAAAGGCTACAAAAATGTTGAAGCGGTGCTATTCGATACTTATTTCACGGTTGGCAAAAGCTTTATTGACCAGAAGAATTGGGGGGCAGGCTTCCCAATGCTGGAAAAATTGTATGGTCTGAAGAAGGATTATAACGGGGTCGGCTCAACTTTGTTCTTTGCCTATCTTGCCTACACTGATGAACTTTTCAATGCCCAGCAATACCCGCAAGCGCTTGAAACTTGCTACAAAGCCCGCGATTTGGAATTCGGCGGCAACCGGGAGCAAGCTGATGGTCGTTGCAACGAAGTTTCCAAACCTTTGACTCCGACTGTCGCGCCGACAATTGTATACATACCACCCACGCCCATACCAGCAACCCCGACCCCCCGCCCACAACCGCCAACGCCCACCCCGGTGCCACCCACGCCTACGCCACGCCCGCCCACACCACCGCCGCCCCCGCCGACGGTTTGCCTTATAATTAATGGCAAACAGGTTTGTGGCTAAATTACTGTAGGGGTTTGATTCATCAAACCCCTACCACGAATAGGCACAGGGTTTGATTCATCAAACCCCTACCGCGATTAGATCAAACTACTTGATATTAGGTAAATAATCTACTATACTTGTTATTACACTTTTAGTACCAGTCCTAAAAAATATAAGGTGGCAACAAAGCGAGGGTAGATTGTGATAAAGGTAGGAACCACATTAAAGGAGCGCTACGAAATTCGGGAACGCGTAGCTAGAGGTGGTTTTGCTACGGTTTACAGCGCCTGGGACAGCACTTTCGAGCGAAAAGTTGCCGTCAAAGTGGTAGACTTGAGCGAAGATGAAAACGGACAGCTCCAAAATGGTCAGGAGTTACTCAGAGAAGCCCGCGTGGTAGCCAGCTACCACCACCCTAACGTTCTTGATGTTTATGACTTTGGCGATTTGGAGGAACAGACCTTTTTGGTGATGCCTTATGCCGATGGCGGCACGCTGCACCAGTTTTTGCGCCAGAACGGGCCACTTAGCTACGAACAGGCCGATAGTTATTTACAACAAATTGCCGCCGGGCTTGACCACGCCCATCGTCTCAAGGTTATTCACCGCGACCTCAAGCCCCAGAACCTGCTACTGTTTGGGCCGGAAAAACAGCGCCTCGTTATTAGCGACTTTGGGGTGGCTAAAGCAGTTTCGCAAAGCGCCATTGCCAGCGTGCATGTTACTGGCACGCCGCGCTATATGTCGCCCGAACAATTTATGGGCCGGGCCAGCTACAGCAGCGATATTTATGCGCTGGGGCTGATTCTCTATCAGATGTTGGTCGGCGAACCGCCCTTTCGAGGCGACCAGGCCGAGCTAATGTACTCTCATACCAATGTCGAACCGTCCTTATTGAGTACGGCGCGGGCCGATGCACCACCTGCGCTCGACCAGCTAATTCAGCGTACTCTGGCAAAAGACCCAACCGTGCGCCCTAAAAGCGCAGGTGAATTGGCCCATTCCTACCAGCAAATCATCACGCAAATGCGCTACGCTGAGTCGGATTATCCTACCCTGCACCAATCTCCCAATTTTCAGGTGCCGCCAGCAGACTCTACTCGCCCTTTCACCCCTACCCCAACACCGCTTACCCCGTCGAATTCTAGCGGCTCGACTACACCTCCGCCGTATAGACCTTCTGCTACGCCGCGCCCGCCCCTGTCCAGTGATAATGACGCGACTTCGCTTTTGCCGGTTACGCCGGGCGCGAGAAATGTTCCGCCGATTACGTCTACGCCTGTACCTATAATTACAAGTCAAAGCGTCACTCCGCCGCCTAAAAAAAATCGCTTGCCGTTGTTAATCGGTGGGTTAGTAGCACTCGTGGCCGTGATTGGGTTGAGCGCGGCGCTTTTGCTAGGCGGCTCGAAAACTACTGGCTCAACCGCCGCAACTGCTACCGTATCCGGGGGTATAGTGCCTTCGGCTACTGCGCTCTCCACTTCTCAGGCTACCGCTTCTGCCGCCGCTAGTACCGGGGCAGCAACGGCTATTCCACTAACTGCGCTGGCTATAACTTCTACCCCGACTACCGCCGCCGTGACAGTGACAACTGCCCAGAGCAATACTCCGACGGCTGTTGCCACACCTTACGCTGTACTGCCGCCAAATGGCGACCCGGCTTTGGCAGCCACGATTGAATTGTGGACGGATGATTTGCAAAACCCGCAAGAAGGCAATGTGCTGGCAACTCAAATTGCTGCATTCAACAAGCTTTTCCCTAATGTTAAAATTAATGTAAAGCCGATTGCTTCAAACGAAGTGATTGATACCAAATTTCCGGCGGCAATTCAGGCCGGGACTGCTCCCGATTTAGTTATTGCCCCGGTGGGCGTAACGGGCGAATGGGCCGCTAACAAAATTATTCAGCCGCTCGATACCCTGCTTGGCAAAGATTTCTTGCAAACCTTCGACCCTAATGCACTGGCTGGTTCTAATGTTAGTGGCATCGGTTATGGTTTGCCCTATAACTATGGCAATATTCTGGTGCTTTACTACAATAAAAAACTTGCTCCCAGTGCTCCTGCTACCTTTGATGAACTTATCAAGCAGGCACAGGCGCTGACCAAAAGCGACGGCAGTCAGGTCGGGCTGGCTCTGAACCGTTATGATTTCTTCTGGCTTTTGCCTTTCCTGAGCGCTTTTGAGGGTTGGCCGGTAGATAATGCTGGACAGGTTACGCTCAATACGGCTCCTATGCGAAACGCGCTGCAATATTTCAAAGACCTGACCGACAAGCATAAAGTAATTTCGCCTACGCTGGGCTACGACGAGGCCAATAAGCTTTTCGAGGATGGCAAACTGGCTTTCTTTATCAATGGGGATTGGGCCTTAAATGAGTACCAGCAGCCCAGTGTTAAAAGCAAGGTTGACCTGGGCGTTGCCCCTTTGCCCACGATTGATGGTCGTACTCCCCGTTCTATGACCAACGGGCGGCACTATTTTCTTAGTTCTAAAGCGACAGGAGACCGTTTGAAGGCTTCGCTTTATTTTCTTCAATTTCAAGCGCAACTCGACCAGCAAAAACAACTGCTTCAGTTGGGTCTGCTTCCGCCAACCAAAGCGGCCTTAACCAGCCCCGACCTTAAAAATAACACGCTATGGGCCGCAGTCGCCGACCAACTAAAAGACTCGAAGGTTCAGCCAGTCAACAAAGGTATGACTAAAGTTTGGAATTCGATCAATCGCTGGATGAAAGCGGTTATGGACGGTACTGCCTCCCCCGCCGAAGCCGCCGAAGCCATGCAGGAAGCGGCGTTGAAGGAATGAGGAACGAGGACGGAGGAACGAGGACGGAGGAACAGAAAAAGGGGGAGGAAAGAGGAAAGAATCTTTCCTCTTTTTAAACATAGAACCAACGAGTGAGGAGAGATAAATAAATGTCAGAGCAGAAGGTTTATCGGACAGAGTTGTCGCCGCTCAATTTTTTGCAGCGCAGCGCCAGGGTCTTTCATGACCGCACGGCGGTTATTTATGGCGATAAAAGTTTTAGCTATAGCGAATTTTATGACCGCGCTCATCGGCTGGCGACGGCGCTGATGTCGGCTGGCGTTGGAAAGGGCGAGCGGGTGGCTTATTTAGCGCCCAATACGCCGCCTTTATTGGAAGCTCATTTTGGTGTGCCGCTTATTGGGGCGGTGTTGGTGGCGATTAACATTCGGCTTGCCCCGGCGGAAGTGGCTTACATTCTCAATCACTCCGGCGCGAAGGTGCTGGTGGTTGATGCCGAATTTAACGGGCTGGTAGAGACGATTAAGCCCCAGCTTGAAACGGTCAAATTAATTGTTACAATTCATGATATAGCTGCAACTGTAGCCGATGCGCCCGGCCCGGATTACGAGGGATTTTTAGCCGGGGCTGATTTGTCGGTTTTTTATCAGGCCGTCAAAAAATCGGGTGGCGTGGAACATTTGACCCAGGCCAGCTTTGGGGCGGAAGGGTTAAAAGCGCCCCTGCTCTTTAATTTGCCCGCCGCGCCTTTTTTGGTGGATGAAGACGAGCCGCTGGCGATTAACTATACCAGTGGCACGACTGGTAAGCCCAAAGGGGTAATGTATTCGCACCGCAACGCGATGATGGCCTCGTTGGGGTCGGCGCTGGAACTAGGGCTGGATAGTTCGAGCCGCTTTATGTATATCGTGCCGATGTTTCACTGCAATGGCTGGTGTTTTCCCTGGGGCGTGACGGCAGTCGGGGCAACTCACGTCTGTCTACGCAAAGCCGACCCTGCCGGAATGTTGGAAACCATCGAAAGCAAGGGCGTAACTCATTTTTGCGGTGCGCCAACCGTGTTGATTGGCCTGATTAATCATCCGGCATTGCGGGAAAAGCCGCTCTCGCGCAAAGTAAAGGTCGGGACGGGTGGCGCGCCGCCTTCGCCCGCCATGATTGAGCAGACTGGCAAGGTCGGGATTGATTTACGGCACGTCTATGGCCTGACCGAAGTGTATGGCCCAGCGATAGTTTGCGAGTGGCAGGAAGGCTGGGACGCGCTGCCCGCCGAGGAACGCGCCCGCCTGGTTGCCCGGCAAGGCGTGGCGAATGTGACCACCGATAACGTGCGGATTGTGGATGCCGAAATGAACGATACGCCCGCCGATAGCGAAACGCTGGGTGAGGTGGTAATGCGCGGCAATACCGTGATGCTGGGCTACTACAACCAGGAGGAAGAAACGGCCCGTGCTTTCGCCGGTGGCTGGTTCCATACCGGCGACCTGGCGGTAATGCACCCCGATGGTTATATTGAGCTACGTGACCGCAAGAAAGACATTATCATCAGTGGTGGCGAGAATATTTCGACTATCGAAGTTGAAAACGCCCTGGCGCACCATCCGGCGGTGCTGGAAGTGGCAATCGTAGCTGTTCCCGACGAGAAATGGGGCGAAGTACCAAAAGGCTTTGTCACGCTCAAGCCGGGAATGAGCGCGACCCCGGAAGAGTTAATCGCTTTCACCCGCGAACGACTGGCCCACTTCAAAGCGCCCAAGCAAATCGTTATCGTCGAGGAATTGCCCAAAACTTCCACTGGCAAAATCCAAAAATACGTCCTGCGCGAAAAAGAATGGGCTGGACGCGCCAAGCGGATAAACTAAGAGTTTTGAGTTTTGAGTTTTGAGTTTTGAATTTTAATCAGGAAGCTTAGGGTTCAAAAAGGGGAGTGCCGAAATTGGAAGAGATAGAGGCGAAGCGCATACGCCCTTTAGACCTGGCACAGCGTTCAAGGGCGTATGCGATGCGCCCCTACCAAAATGTACCTCTTCACAAATAGGCACTTCCCAAAAAAGAGCCTTTTCTTTAGCTTTTGATAATTTTTTAAGTTTTGAAAATTTTTGCAAAAATTTTCAAAACTTAAAAAATTAAAAAGCAAAGGCCCGGTTCGGCGAACGAAGCGGGCCTTTGCTAAATAAAGGCTATCGAACGATTAACGAAAAGATGATGAGAAGGCTGATTGCACCCATTACGACCAGGTTGACCTCCCATAACCAGCGATAGGAAGCCAATAACAAACCGAAGGCGATTGCCAGAATTAGCGCAAGCGTTATTCCGTTCATCGCCAGCACGATGCTCAGTAGCAACAGCAGGCTGAAGAGCAGAAACTGCCCGTTCAACTCCTGTTTTAGCTGTTTCGTCCCGGTTGAATTACCCGCCATAATGGTGGTGCGCGTCACCACTCCACCCACGAAAAAGGTCAGCAGCAGGACGATTGCGCCGATTATGGCTAATCCCTGCTCTGCTACCTCACTCAGACCCCCCAAAAAGCCAGACATCTTGCACTCCTTTCCCGACTGAAATTACCAGCCGACTAAAGATTCACGCCCGATGCGGTCATTAACAGGGCCAACCCCACTCTAATTGCTTAGATGAATGTAGTATAATTTAACTATTAAGTAATGTCAAGAGGTTCACTTATAGTATAAAAGTACTGAATCTCAAATCTCATAAAAGTTAATTTGCAATCGCTCTAAGTAGTCAACCTGGAATTGCATTGGACAATTAAGCGTAGCTATAATAATATTCACTTTAACTTAAGTTTGTGAAAGGAGAAAAAATCTATGCCGACACGTTATTTCGAGGATTTTCAGGAGGGTGAGACTATTGAACTGGGCAGCCGCCAGCTTACCGAAGCCGAAATAATTCATTTCGCACGCCAGTTCGACCCGCAGCCGTTTCACCTTGACCCTGAGAAGGCTAAAGACTCGATTTTTGGCGGGCTGGTCGCGAGTGGCTGGCACACTACTGGCATTTATATGCGGTTGTTGGTGGACAATATGCTGAACGACGCAACCAGCCTGGGGTCGCCGGGGCTGGACAATTTGCGCTTTGCTAATCCGGTTCGGCCCGACGATACTCTTACTGGGCGCTTCACGGTACTGGAAGCACGTACTTCTAACAGTCGGCCCACCGTTGGTATTATCAAGGGCAAAGGCGAAATGCTCAACCAGAAAGGCGAAGTCGTGTTGAGTCTGGAAAGCATCGGCTTTTTTGGTCGCCGCCCAACAAACTGATTTACCTGGATTTGTGTAGGAAGGGTTCCACCCCATATTTGTCAACTTAAGGGAGTGCTAACGAGGTAGAACAGTGGTAGGCGCGCCTGGGGCTATTCACAGGGCAACCCTACGGGCCGAAGACCCAGGCTAAATTGCTCAAGCCGACTAGACTCGGCTGCAAATCCCTTCGCTGCAACGGGAAATTATAGTGAGCTTCAGCTTACTTGAGCAACTTAGCCTGGGAGTTCGGCCCGTAGGGTTGCCCTGTGGGTAGTCCCAGGCGGACTGCACAGGCGGGCCAATTTCAAGCAAAAAGAGCCTACTTCCGGGGCGGTATATCGCCAAGCTGAGTATCGCTTACGTTTTGCAGATTGGCAATATCTTGAACCCCCGCCCCAACCGATGAGGGCGAACTGGTCTGGGAAGCCTCGCGGGACGAGCGGGGCAGACTGTTGTTACTGTTACTGGCGGAATCGCCACTGTCGCTAACTTCTGAACTACTGGCGGCACTATCTAAACTATCGCCGCTATTGCTGTCGCCACTGTCGCTATTGCTGTCGCCACTATCACTATCACTGTTGCTATCGTCCAAAACAAGTTGAGCCAGCAGGAAAAGAACGTGCTTGTGCCACCGAATCATTAACTAATCTCCTTAATATTGCTGCATTAATTATAGTGCCAAAATTTCCATCGCTCGAAGTTGCCAAAAAGCTTGACCTCATTATAATATAGCCAGGCTCTTTTCAGCAAATGTTCTATTAAACCAAAATTAATTGAAGGTAGGACGTACTTTCCTAAGCACGGTCTTTCGGTAGGGGCGAGGTCGCCTCGCCCTTGAACGCTAACTCAAGTCAACAGGATTGGGAAACCCAACCCCTACCGAACTCGGATGCTGACCCAGCTAACTATATCTATGCTTCAAGTAATTAGCCAGAAAGTGATGAAATGCGAATAGTAACAAGCGTAGAGGAAGCGCTCAGTTCGATTGAGGCCAACGCACAAGTGCTGGTACATTCCGCCTGTGCCGAGCCGCAAACTTTGGTTGAGGGGTTAGTGGCGGGAGTGCGGGGCAATGTTGCGCATTTGCAAAATCTGACGCTTTACGCCCTCACCTATCGTGGAGCAGGTGCGCCCGCTCCGGCTTATGGCGATGTGGCGCTGTTGCGCGAGGGCAAATTGCACCTCAAAAGTTTCTTTCCACACAATTCGCTCAAAGAGGCTTCCCGCGCCGGGCTGGTGGATTATATTCCCGCCAGCCTTTCGACTATACCGAGGCTGATTCGGGAAGGCTATCTCAAATTTGATGTGGCGCTGTTGCAAGTTACGCCGCCGAATGAAGCAGGGCTTTGCTCGATTGGGCCAACCGCCGATTTTATACCAGCTTTGTTAGAGCGTGGCGTGCGCTTAATCGGCGAGATGAACCGGCAGATGCCGTTTGTCAATGGGCCGTTGATTCCAGCAGAACAGTTTGAAGCGTTGGTGGAGAGTGACCGCCCTTTAATCGAGATGCCGTCGTCGCCCGCCGGAGCGGTAGAGCGGGACGTGGCTGCTAACGTAGTTGAGCTTATTCCGAACGGCTCAACTGTCCAGTTTGGGGTAGGCACAATCCCCGACGCGGTGCTGGAATTTTTGCAGGCGCGGCGTGATTTGAATTTGCACAGTGGGGCTTTTACCGATGGCGTAGTAGCTTTAATCGAATCGGGGGCAGTGACGAACGCCGGGAAACCATTTGATAAAGGTAAATCGGTCACGGGTTTTTTATTGGGAACCAAACGTCTTTTTGATTATGCCCACCACAATCCGGCAATAGAGCTGGTCGGGGTAGATTATTGCAACCACCCGGTACGTATCGGGCAGCTTCCCAAATTTGTCTCGATTAACTCGGCCCTGGAAGTAGATTACTGGGGGCAGGTCAACGCCGAAATGCTGGGCGACTGGCAACTGGCAGGCATTGGCGGGCAACTGGATACCGTGCAGGGGGCGTGGAATGCGCCGGGTGGCCTTTCGATTATCGCTTTGCCGAGTGCCACTGCTTCGGGCAAGCCCCGGATTGTGCCACGTCTGGCGGCAGGTGCGCCGGTCAGCACGCCGCGCCATCTGGCCCAGGTAATTGTCACCGAAAAAGGCGTGGCCGATTTGCGCGGCAAATCGCTTTCGGAGCGCGAAAAGCTGTTAAAAGCAATTTTTTAGTAGGCGGCTAAAAAGGCTAATAACATCGTTTATATTTTTGTGAGGCTGTATTCCTCGACAATGGCTGAGTACAGCAGTGCAAGGCGAAATTCAGGTTGACAAGATACATCCGCCATGTTAACATTATTGCAGCACATTGTCTGTTCGATTAATGGGTCTTTGTTGGTAAACAAAAAGATACAAACACTATGCCTAGTGATGAGACGCTCCTGGCAACCCTGCCGTTATTTGACAAACTTCAGCCAGAAGAATTGAAGGAATTGTTTACTCGTCTGAAGCGTCGTAACTACCGTCACGGTGAAATTATTTTTCACAAAGATGATAACGGTTCTACCATGTATATTATTGCCGATGGCTCGGTGAAAATTAGCGTTCCTAGCGAACGGGGTGAAGAGATTATTCTCTCTATCCTGGGCCGGGGCGAATCTTTTGGTGAGCTTTCGCTTTTCGATTCAAAGCCGCGTTCGGCTACCGTCACTTGTGCCGGGGCAACCGAAGTCTTTGTACTTTTCCGCGACGATTTTATTGATTTTGTCACCAAACATCCGCGTCTGGCGATAAATATTATTTCTTCGCTCAGTCAGCGCTTGCGACGCACCGATAATCTGGTGGAAGATGTAGTCTTTCTGGATATTCCGGCGCGGCTGGCAAAAAAACTGCTGGAACTCAGCCGTTCGCATGGCAAGATTCACCCGGATGGCTCGGTTGAAATCGAATTGCGCCTGACTCAACTTGATATTGCCAATATGCTTGGTACGACCCGCGAAAGCGTAAACCGCCAGTTAGTAGCCTTTCAGGAGCGCGGCTTTATCACGATTGACCGCCAGCGTATTACTCTGCTCAAGCCCGTCGAACTTGAAAAGCGGATTTATTAAATAGCTATCTTAAAAACCAGGAAATAAAATTGGGAGAGGTTCTGTATACAGAACCTCTCCCAATTTTATTTCCTGGTTTTTACCACATTATCGTTTCTTTGAGGCGACGCGGGGCGCGAGGCAGGGCGCGCTTGAAATAGAGAGTTTTGCCCTCGGTATTATTGAGCGAGTAAGTCAGCTTCCAACCGTCAGCTTTAAGCTTGATTAATTCCGCCGCCAGTGGCCCGCCATAGTTGGCGGTCTGCACATTTGCATGTGTCACTTCGTAAACCATCCGCTCCCAGCCACCTTGTACGAACACATGGGGGTTCTGGTCTCCCGCCGGGCGAGCGGCAATTCGCTCCCGGTTGTTTCGGGTTATAACTTCGTCCATAACCTCTCCTCTACAGGAATAATTTGTACTAACACAACACTCTGATTACGGCAGAAGGTTTGTCTATATGCAAACACTAAAAAAAGAATGTGCAAACCTTATACATGTGATAGTAACAAACCTTCCGTGAATTTAGAATATAGAAACAGTAAAGATAGAGTGTGAAGTTACATCAGTTTGAGTAAACTAAATTTCTGTGGGAGCGAGCTTCCGCTCGCGATTTTTGCCCTGTTACCAATTAAAATCGCGAGCGGAAGTTCGCTCCCACAGAAATTTATTATTGTTTGAACGTTACTGGCCCTAATTCCCCGTCGCGTTGCGTTTGAGAAAATCAATTGTTTTGAAAAGCATATCTAGTTGGGTCGGGTCGCGTTTGCTCGTATCCAAATAATGCTCAATGTCGGGGTAGCGCAGAAATTCGTGCGGGATAGCCAGACGGGTCATGGTCGCGTCCAGTGTAACGCTCTGCGTAACTGGCACAATGCTATCTTTATCAGCGTGAACTAATAAAGTAGCGGGTAACGCCGCCTGGTCGAGATGATACAACGTGCTGAAAAGCAAATAATGTTCGGGGCGGTTATCGGGTCGCCCAAAGGCAATCAGCAAATTTTCCAGTTCCGAAATGCCAGGGTCTATATAAATCGCGGCGCGTTCCCAATCGTAGCGGAAGCGATACATATCCACCAGCCCGCCGTACATCACCGCCGCCTTTACCCGGTCACGGGTCGGGCTGCTTTCCAAATCGCGCAACAGCAAATAGACATAGACGGTTGAGACACTGCCGCCCACCACACTAATTCGGGTCGGGTCGGCCCGCTTCGAGAAAAGCCCGGCCTGGGAATAAGCCATCAACTTACCCACGTCGCGCATATCGCCCGCCAAATCAATGCCGCGCTGCGGGTAGTAGGCTATCACTACGTAGCCCTGCGCCGCCAGTGGAATAGAAACGCCCTCCCAGCTTGCCGCCGGGCCAGGATAAATTATCAGCAGGGTTGGGAACGGGCCGTTGCCTTTGGCAGCTTCCGGCTCATACAAAATGCCGCCTTTGACGGTCATACCGTCGTTGTCGAAGGTAAAGGTGCTGCGTAAAACCGGGCTGGGTACAGGATTATCGCGGAAAGCTTCTTCGGCTGGGGCAATCTGCAATGTCTTGTCGGCAGTAATAGGGACGGGAATTGGGCGTGGTTTCATCGCAAAGTTGACGTTATCGCGCACCTGCTCGGCCCGGACGGTAACAACTTCGCGCCCGCTATTAAAGAAATCGAGGCCGCGCAACACTTCATCCCGGTAGCCAAAGCGCGCCGCTATCGGCAAATGATTGCCCGCCGGAACATCTTTCAGGCTATAGCGCCCATCTGCTCCGCTAGTGGCGGTGTAGGGTTGTCCGGCTACGCCCGATATAATGACGGTTGCACCCGACAGGGGTTTACCCTGCTCATCGGTTATCCGCCCGGCGATTTGTCCGACGGGGCGGGTCGCAAAGCGTTCGTCGCCAAAAACATCGCGCCAGAAAGTAGCGGTCTGGCGTTCAAGGGTGTTGCGGAGTAAAACGCCCTCTAAATCGTCGTTGGTGAAAAAGTAAAGCGTGGCGGTAGCTAACAGCATCAAAACCAGCACGCCAAAATATTTAGCCGCTTGCACCGCAAAGAGTTTAGCTGACCGGGCCTGAAACAATTTGCTAAAAGTTGCCGCCGCCACTACGCAGACGACTCCGGCGATACTTGGAAGC
>JBBQXW010000007.1:0-56902 GCA_038209275.1 Chloroflexia bacterium
AAGCCCGCCCCAAAAATATTGAAGAAGGGGGTCAGGGCGCGAATGTAGGACGGAAAGCCTGTTCCTTTTACTTCTTCAGTCGAGTTTAGCGGCAAGGCAGTTACTTCTACGGGCGCGCTAAAGACCAGCACCGCCGCCACCAAGAAAAATATTACCAGCACCGTCAGTACTGCCAACGCTATCCGGCGCTTTGCCATCAGGAAAATCGAACCCATTCCTAAAAAGGCGCTTGTTCCCATCGCACCGCAGATGTACCAGAGCCGATAATAATTCACATCGTCGCGCCAGCCGAAAGCTGTGCCTAAGAATTGTGAAAAAGCCGCCAGCGCAAAGAGTAGCAACCCAATCGTCCAGATAATTTGATAGGTTTTGCGACGACGCAAAAACTGGTCAAATACCATTAGAGTGAATAGAAAACTCACCACACTTGCCAACAACGGCAGCACTACAGTTGTATTCATCAGCCCTATTACTTTCTAGCCTTGAGACAGCAGTTTGAATGATTCAGACGACCAGCTTAACTTGTTAGCTAATTCGCCAATATAATTCTACATACCAATAGCCCAAAAGGAAATAGGGTCTAGCCCCTATTTTTCTTTTTTGAAATCTTTAGATTGCACTATTCACTTGAACCACTTATATTAATCGTGGTGGTATTATACAATAAATTGAAGACTGTCATGAACAAGATTTTTGCTTGCTGCCCTAAAGCTGGTAATAATTTATCTGAAAAGGCGAATTGCTGTTAAAGCTAAGATTCTGAATTAGAAAGACTTATCCTGAAAAGCTATGCTTCTAACTCCACCAACCGAGATTTTAGTAATTTTTGTGCTAGCGCTGGCCTACGACCAGTTATTTGGCGAACCACCGACTAACCTGCACCCGGTGGTCTGGATGGGCCAACTGGTAAAACTGTGGGAGCGCTTCGCCCCATCCAAAGGCCCAAATCGGCAATTGCTCTATGGATTGGTAGCCGTACTGAGTAGTGCCGGACTGGTGCTGTACGGTTTCACTTATATGCTGGGCTGGCTGCGAGGTTGGACGTGGCTCGGCACGCTGGCGCTGGAAACTTACTTGCTCAAGAGTTGCTTTAGTCTGCGGATGTTAGGCGAAGTTGGGCTAAAAATGCGTCGGCTGCTGATGGGTAGGCAAATTGAAGAAGCCCGCGCCGAAATGAAAAGTTTGGTCAGCCGTGATGTCTCGAAACTTAGCGACGAGCAGATGAGCGCCGCCACCATCGAGTCAATCACCGAAAATACCACCGATAGTTTTGTTGCACCAATCTTTTTCTTTGTGTTGTTCGGCGTGCCGGGTGCGCTGGCTTACCGATTGGTCAATACTTTCGATTCGATGATTGGCTACCGGGGACGCTATGAATATCTGGGCAAAGTGGCGGCGCGGCTGGACGATATTCTAAATTTAATTCCGGCCCGGCTGACCGCCTTTCTGCTCATTCAGAGCGCGCCCTGGTACACGGGAGACCGCGCCAACGCCCGCCGTATCGCCCGCCGTGACCACAAACGCACCGCCAGCCCAAACGCGGGTTGGACAATGGCGGCAATGGCGGGCGCACTACACATTCAGCTTGAAAAAGTAAATCATTACAAACTTGGCGATGATGACGGGCTAATTCTTCCTATTCTGATTGGGCGAGCGGTTGCCGCACTTTATATCGTCGCGGCGGAATGTGTGGCACTTACGGCAGTATTATGCGGATTATTCTGGTATATTACAAAGAGTTAGAAACTGTTGACAATGGAAATTATAGCGGAGGTGAGTTGGGTTCAAAAACCACAGTCACTAGGGCATACTAAATTATGATACGTACTATTGAATTGGAAGCGACTATAGCCGAGGACGGCAAACTAACGCTAAATTTACCATCTGATGTACCGCCGGGATATTATCAGGTAGTAGTGGTTATTGCCGGGCAGCAAGCTAGTGTTATATTGCAACCAGGTAAAAACGGCGCGCCCTTACCTAAACCCCATTTAATCGAGTGGGATACTATTCCACAAAACACTACCTTTAGCCGCGAGGAGCTATACGAAGATGCCCCTTACTAGAGAGGTTTTTGTAAACACTAATAAATGCTGCTGATTTTGCAAAATTCGTACAGTTAATAAAAATAATTGATTTGGCGGGCAACCTGTCAGCTAATCCGTAAAATCTAGTTATAGAACAAACATTAGCACTTTACTTCCCCAAACTTGATGTAAAAGTTAAGAAACTACTTTCTTTTCGCAAATTTTCTGTTAAAATAAGACCAGCAAATTCTGTGGATATTTTGTCTAACTCTCTAAATCGTAAAACCTGAATATTTCCTGACCAAAAACAGCAACCCGTCCTGATTTCAAACTTTGAACTTTGAACCTTGAACTCGGCCCGTAGGGTTGCCCTGTGGGTTGAACTGCTTAGAAAGCGAGGTACGGGCGATGGCCCTGCAAGATAGAACTCCGAAACTGAGCGCACGTTTAGCCGGATTAAAGCCGGTGGCACACGGTGGCCTTGACCCCTCCGAATTAGACCGCTATATGATTGACCCCAAAGGGGTAATTGACCTGAGCGCCAATATCCATCCCTACGGCCCGCCCGCTTCGGTACAGGAGGCGATTCAGCGCGTCCAATTGGAAAGGTATCCTGACCCGCGGGCAATTCGGTTGCGCGAGGCGATTGCCAGCAACTTGCGGATAATGCCCGATAGCGTGGTGGCGGGTAACGGCTCGGTTGAATTAATTTATCTGTTAGCCGCGGCCTACCTTGACCCCGGCGACAAGGTGCTGGTGATTGGCCCGACCTTTGGCGAATATGCGGCGGCGGCCCACGTTAGCGGGGCGGAAGTAATCGAATACAACGCCCGTGCCGAAGACGATTTTATTCCTGATCTGGAAGCGATTGTTCGCCAGATTCAACAATACGAGCCGAAACTGAGCTTTGTCTGCAATCCCAATAACCCAACCGGGCGAATTTTGAGCGAAAACGAGATAACTGCCATTATGGAAGCCGCCGCCGATATTGGCGGAATGTTAATAGTAGATGAAGCCTACCGCGATTTGATGGACGAAAACGTGCCGGAGTGGAACTCGCCCGATTTGTTGGTAGGTGATAATATTGTACTATTGCGTTCGCTGACCAAAGAATTTGCCGTGCCGGGTTTGCGGTTGGGTTACTGCCTTACTCCACCTACCGTAGGTCGCGCCCTGAATGCGATTCGCCCGCCCTGGGGAGTCAATGCTTTTGCCCAGGAAATCGGCACTGAGCTATTAAATGAAAAAGCATACCGGGCCGATATTTGCCGCCGTCAGGCCGAAGACAAAGCTTATTTAGTAGAACGATTGAACGAAATTGAGGCTAAGTTCATTCCGGGGGTCGCCAATTTTCTCTTGATAAAGGTAGGCGATGCCAGAGAGTGCTATTTGTCTTTTTTAAAAGGTAAGCTGGTCGTGCGCGACTGTACTTCGTTTGGTTTGCCTGAATACATTCGGGTCGCCGTCGGTACAACCGAAGCCACCGACCGATTGGCAAAATTGCTCAAGCGGTGGCAAGCCGCCCACTCGCTGGCGGCGCAAGCCCCGGCGGTTTTGACCAGTGGCAAACGCCGCACCCTTGCCAAAACCTTGATGATACAGGGTACAGCCTCATCGGTGGGCAAGAGTACCGTCACGGCTGGTTTGTGCCGCCTGTTTATGCAGGAAGGTTTGAGCGTTGCCCCTTTCAAGGCCCAAAATATGGCCCTGAACAGCTACATAACCAAAGAAGGCGGCGAAATCGGGCGGGCGCAAGTTTCGCAAGCCGAAGCTTGCGGCATCGAGCCTTCGATTCACATGAACCCGATTTTGCTCAAGCCGGAAGGCGATGCGCGCTGTCAGGTAATCGTTCGTGGCAAAGTTCAGGGTACTATGAGCGCCCGCGAATATTACAAAAATTTGCCCGAAATGCTCGGTATTGTGGAAGAATCTTTTAACCAGTTACGCAGCGAATACGATTTGGTGATTATCGAGGGGGCGGGCAGCCCGGTTGAATTGAACCTAAAAGAAAACGACATCGTTAATATGCGAATGGCAAAATTGGCTCAATCACCCGTGGTGCTGGTGAGCGATATTGACCGGGGCGGTATTTTTGCTTCGCTGGTCGGCACGATGATGCTACTTGAGCCGGACGAGCAGGAACTGGTGCGCGGCTTGATTGTCAACAAGTTCCGGGGCGACCCAAAATTGTTTGAAGACGGCATCGAAATTTTGGAGCAAAAAACTGGCAAGCCAGTGTTGGGCGTGCTGCCCTACTTCACCGATATAAAGCTGGCGGAAGAAGATAGCGTCGCCCTCGAAGATAAGCCCAGCCTGCCCGCTACTATTTCAAAAACACCCGACCGCGATGGTGTCCGGCGCGACCTGGATATTTGCGTGGTGTGGCTGCCACACACCGCCAATTTCGATGATTTCGACGCACTTGAAATCGAAGAAGGGGTCGAGGTGCGCTATGTCCGCGAACTGTTTGAACTGGGTCAGCCCGATATGGTAATCATCCCCGGCACTAAAACCAGCATCGCCGATTTGCAATTTCTGGAAGATAGCGGGCTGGGCCGGGGTATTAGCCAGTTAGCCGAAAACGGTACGCCCGTCATCGGTATCTGCGGCGGCTATCAGATGCTCGGTCAGCGCATTGAAGACCCTGACCGCATCGAAAGCCGGGTTGGGTCGGTGCCGGGGTTGGGTCTGCTACCAGTACGCACCATTTTTGCGCCAGTGAAGATGACCTGCAAAGTGAGCGGGCGCATCGAAGCCGGACGCGGGCTGTTTCAGGGCTTGAACGGCCTGCCCATTAACGGCTACGAAATTCACATGGGCCGCACCGAACTAGCTAATCCACCACACGATAGCGACGGAAGCGGCGGCTTTAACGGCGATGGCTCGGAATACGTGATGCGGCTAACCCGGCGCGAGGGCGAAGCAGTTGACCATCTGGACGGCTTTATCAATGAGCGCGGCAACGTCTGGGGAACTTATCTGCACGGCTTGTTTGCCAACGACGGCTTCCGACACGCCATTTTGTCGAACTTGCTCAAGCGCAAAGGCATCACCACCAGCAGCCTGCAAGCCCGCCATTTCAAAACCCTCTCCAAAGACCGCGAATATGACCGCCTCGCCGAACTACTGCGCGGCAACCTGAATATTAAGCTGTTGCGGGAATTGACGGGAGTGTAAGCAAGGATTTGCAGCATAAAGTAGAATTAAGTGCATGGGGCTGCGCCCCATGCGCTTGAATTAAGCTTTTTGCTTGAAATTGGTACGCCCGTGAAGAGCCCCGAAATACCCACAGGGCAACCCGTTGGGTATTTCGGGGCGGGCTTGCACTAACGCTCAATTTCACGAGTAGCCCCTCAACTTGACGCTTATGGGGCTATGCCCTCGATTTGTTCCTTGCTCAGGCGACAAATCGAGGGCGCAGCCCCCTCCTACACATATTTTGTGGTTTTTATAGGCTCGGCTCTGCAAAAACGAACTTGTATCTTAGAAAAAATGTGCTATAATCAAACTAGCTAATTTTCGTTTTCAGGCTCGGAAAAGGTGGAACAGGTGGCTGACCCAACGACAGGTCGAACGCTGGTAATCGTAGAAAGCCCGGCGAAGGCCAAAACTATCGCAAAATATTTAGGGCCACGCTACACGGTGCGCGCCTCGATGGGCCATGTGCGCGATTTACCAACCCAGGCTTTGGGAGTGGAAGTAGCCAACGAAACTTTCGCCCCGGAATACGAACTGGTCAAGGGCCGCTACAAAATTATCAGCGAAATAAAAGCACTGGCGCGAGAAGCCGGACAGGTTCTGCTGGCAACCGATCCTGACCGCGAAGGCGAGGCGATTGCCTGGCATATCGTAGCGGCGGCAGGGCTGGGTCGGGGTGGACAAAGCGTGCGCCGGGTTGAGTTTCACGAAATTACTCAGAGTGCTATCCAGGCCGCTATCGCCAATCCCCGCTCGATTGATATGAATTTGGTGAACGCACAGCAGGCTCGCCGGGTGCTGGACAGGTTGGTCGGCTACAAAATCAGTCCGTTCTTAGTCCGTAAAATTCAGCGCGGCCTTTCGGCAGGTCGGGTGCAGAGCGTGGCGCTACGAGTAGTGGTCGAGCGTGAACGCGAAATTGAGCAGTTTGTATCGCGTGAGTTCTGGACAGTCGAGGCCGATTTAGCCAAACACCCCTTCTCCCAAAAGAAAACCGACATCTTCCGCGCCACCATGTATACCAAAGAAGGCAAAAAACTCGAATTTGAGCAGGGCGACGAGGCCAAAGCGGTAGTCGCTAATTTGGAAGGGGCAAGCTGGAAGGTGGCGAAAGTCACCAAAAAGCAGGGCAAACACTACCCCTCCGCGCCTTTTATTACCAGCACCTTGCAGCAGGAAGCCAGCCGCAAATTGCGGATGCAGGCCAAAACCACTATGCGGGTCGCCCAAAACCTCTATGAAGGAGTCAGCATCGGCGCGGAAGGCTCAACCGGCCTGATTACTTATATGCGTACCGATAGCACCCAGGTCGCTCAGGAAGCGCAAACCGCCGCCCGCGATGTAATCGGAAAACTATTTGGCCCGGACTATTTGCCGGAGCGCCCGCCTTTCTACACCAAAAAAGCGAAAGGGGCGCAGGAGGCCCACGAAGCAATTCGCCCGACCAAACCCGAACGCGAACCCGATGCGATTAAGCCTTACCTGAGCAACGAACAGTATTTGCTCTATCGCTTAATCTGGCGGCGCTTTATCGCCAGCCAGATGGCTCCGGCGATTATCGAGCAGACGGTAGTGGATATTAATGCGCTCCCTTGTCTAGGCGTTAAAGAGCCGTATTACTTCCGCGCTACGGGCGAACGGGTAGTTTTCCCTGGCTTTATCGCGGTCTACCAGGAATCGCGGGGCGATAGCGAAGGCGAAGATAGTGCTGCCGAAGATGACGGTAAAGGTCTGCCCAAACTGGAAGCAAGCGACCCGCTCGATTTAATAAAACTGTTGGCGGAACAGCATTTCACCCAACCACCGCCACGCTACGGCGAAGCGACGTTGGTCAAGGCGCTGGAAGAATTTGGGGTAGGGCGACCCAGCACTTATGCCACGATTCTTTCGACTATTCAGGATCGCGGCTATGTGGTCAAATCGGTAGAAAATAAAGAGCGTAAGTTCCGCCCGACGGCGCTGGGCCGCACCGTAAACGATTTGCTAGTGGCGCGCTTCCCGGAAATTCTGGATGTGCAGTTCACCGCCAAACTGGAAGCCGAACTGGACGAAGTAGCCGAGGGCAAACGGGCCTGGACACCCCTGGTCGCGGCACTCTACAAGCCGATGATGGCGCAACTGGCAACGGCTGACCGCGAAGTCGTCAAAATTATTGTGCCAGCCGAAGAACTGAATTTTGAAATCGAAGCGCAAGCTCCAGCTAAAACGGGTGGCTGGAAAAGAGGCGGCGGACGCAGTAATTATTCTCGCAGCAGTAGTGGCCCGGCTACCGCCACCCGAACCCGTAGCACCAGCACAACCAACGCGCCCCGACGCAAAACGGCTGCCGCCGCCGCCATTACTACAGAAAAAGCTCCGGCTTCTTCTTCCACTACCACGACGCGCCGCCCGCGTACCCGCGCTGCTACCGCTACCACCGCGCCCGGTGAAACCGCTACCCCAAGCTCACGCGCCCGCGCCGCCACTCCCACCGAAACGACAACACCGCCCGCATCCACCTCAAGTGCTACGGTAGAATGTCCACTTTGCCAGAAAGCAATGGTCAAACGCAAAGGGCCATACGGCGAGTTTTACGGCTGTAGCGGCTTCCCCAAATGCCGGGGTATACGCAAAGTTTAAATAGTTCAAAGCTCAAAATTCGAGGTTCATAATCCTCTCATAAACTAAAACTATAGCTAATATATCACCAGTTAATAACTGAAAACTGACGACTGAAAACTGATGACTGATCACTTTTTGTAATTGGACAAGTTGAGTTAGATTGTGATAGTATTAGCAAACAAGCCTATGACGCATCAATATCGTGGTAGCACACCTGGCAGGTTGGTTTTTTTGTACCCAGGTGCAAGAATTAGCTTTTTTTCTTTTGTTTCTACGTTGGACTGCTGTAAAGCTTGTACTCAAAGAAGAGTAAAATAAAAAGGAGCTGAGAGAATGCCTGAGAGAATTGATCGAAACTTGTCTTTGGAGTTGGTGCGCGTAACCGAGGCGGCAGCAATGGCGGCGGCCCGGTTGATGGGGCGGGGCGATAAAAACGCCGCCGACCACGCGGCGGTACAAGCAATGCGAACGGCACTTGCCAGCGTAGGCATGGATGGAACAGTCGTAATCGGCGAAGGAGAGAAAGACCAGGCTCCTATGCTGTTTATCGGCGAGAAAATCGGCACAGGCCAGCCCCCCAAAGTGGATATTGCGGTAGACCCGATTGATGGAACACGCTTGCTCTCGCTTGGCTTGCCGAACGCTATTTCGGTAGTGGCACTGGCCGAAGAAGGCTCACTTTACGATAGCCCCGGCGTGTACTACATGAACAAAATCGCAGTTGGCCCGGCGGCTAAAGGGGCGATTGATATTGATAAATCGGTGCTGTGGAACTTGAAAAGCATCGCCCGCGCTAAAAAGATGGAAGTCAGCGAGGTCACGGTGGTTATTCTTGACCGCCCGCGCCACGAGCATCTTATCAGCGAAGTCCGCGATTCGGGCGCACGCATCAAGCTAATCACCGATGGCGACATCGCTGGAGCGATTATGACGGCGCTGGAAGATACTGGCGTGGACGTACTAATGGGCATCGGTGGCGCACCAGAAGCGGTTGTATCGGCGTGCGCCTTGAAGTGCATCGGTGGCGATATGCAATGCCGCCTGTACCCCCGCAACGAAGAAGAGCGCCAGAAGGCAATTGGCATGGGTGCAAACATGGACGAATTGTTCACGATAGATAATCTGGTGAAGGGCAGTAACGTCTTTGTCTCGCTAACCGGCATCACTAACGGCGAATTGGTGGACGGCGTAAAATATTACGAGCATGGCGTAGAGACCCACTCGCTGGTCATGCGCTCCAAATCCGGCACCGTCCGCGACATCCGCGCCCGCCACAGCATTGACAAGCTGATGACCTATAGCGAAATTGCTTTCCTTGGCGACGAAGGCAAGACGGAGTAGGCCGAGTTTAAAACAAGGTGGGACATAATTGCCGGGGTCAAAAGCCTGGTTCGGTAGGGGTTGGGTTTCCCAATCCTGGTTGAGATGAGTTAGGGTTCAAAGACGGGGAGACCCAACCCCTACCACTGGACTCACCTTGTAAATTATGCCCGACCTTCAAATAATTAAAGAGGAGACTGACTCCTCTTTTTTTGTACTGTAAATAAAATAATGAGTGATGAGCATTGTTACTCATCACTCATTACTCATTACTCAAACTAATGTGCCACTTGAGGAGTTGGTGTCAGGTGGTCATCAATATCGTGGTTGTGGGAGCGCATATAATAGACGCTACCCATAGAGACCACGGTGAGGACGATGGAGTAAATCATCAAGCCGTTGAAGCCGCCGAGGTCAACTACTACGCCGCCAAGCCACGTACCAACCAGTTGTCCAACCCCTAGCAGCACCGAGTAGAGACCCATCACCGCGCCGCGTTTATCGGGCATAGTTTCGGAGATAGCCGCCAGATGGGTCAGGGCTGCCGGGGTAAATCCGGCTTGCAGCAGCACCCCAACCAGGGCAACCACTAGCATTGCGCCAAGTATCGGATAAGAACTGCTGGTAATATCTTTTGGATTGCCGCCCAGGAAATTAACCCCAGTCAGCGCCACAGAAGCAATCAGCGTACCCACCGAGCCAATCAACATAATCGTAGTACGCCGGAAGCGGCTAAAGACCATCGTCCACAACCCCATTCCGATAATAAAGAGCAAGCCGTAGCCACCAACCAGCAAGGAAGCTACCTGTTTATCGAAGCCACCATAAAGTAGCTGATTGGGGAAGCGTAAATCGGCATTCGATTGCGGGGTGGTGCCGGTAGCGGGGTAAGTCAGCACAATTAAAATGAGGCCAATCCAGGCTCCCAACAAGGCCATCGCCGAAAGCCAGGCCGGTACAAAGGTGAAAATCCGCTTCTCGCGCAATACCGCTTTGCTTTCGGCCCAGGTGCCGTGGTTTTCGGCAGTGTGGGTGCGCTGCAAGCTCTCCTTCATGAAGAAATAAATCAAGAGGAAGCAGAGCGCATAAACCGCTACCACTACCAGGAAAGCCGCCCGTTCCAATCCGAGGCTTTTCCAGATAAAACCACCAAAGGGAATACCAAAGGCAATTCCGGCAACCGTCGCCACCTGATAGCCCGTCATTACGCGCACTCGCAATTTTTCGTTACCAACCGTCGCGTCGGTAATATAACCCAGGTTGGATGGGGCATTGAGAGCCGTCGCCGCGCCTTCGAGCAAGCGTCCCGCCAGCACTACTAGCAGCAGTGCCGCCAGTTCCAGGTCGAATACATCGGCTTTGGGAGTTGGGAAAAGGAAAGCCGCCGCCATCAGCACCAAAGCCGCCCCACCACCAACCACCGGGGCAAGCAGCATAAAAGGCTTGCGCCCTTTCTGGTCGCTCCAAACTCCGACCACAGGTGCCATGAGCAATTCACTGACATAAAAGGCTTCAATCACGATTGCTATTACCGTTGCCGAGTCAAAATGCTCACCTAGATAGAACCCAAGAATTACAAAACTACCGCGTGAAGCAATCCGAATAAGAAAGGTTGAAAAGATACAGGCGATTATCGAGCGCATCCCGACCTGAGCCGCCGCCGAAAGTGCTGGAAGCACAGCCGACTGTCCCGCTGATGCAACCTCAAGGCCATCTACATCCAGAACGGGCAAAGCTTGATGAAACGAAGCACCAGCTTCGCTTTGCGGTTTAATTTGCTTATCTAAACTCATTGAATCAGCCTACTCCTACAAAGTTACTTTGAACTAATTTAAACGAAATTGCCAATAATCAAGTACGACAACAGCTACCTTGCACGTCTGCCAATTGCGATTAACAATTTAATCACACCTCAGTACCGAATCTAATCCGAAAACACTAACAACTATTGTAATATAAAATGGCGAAAAAACAAGTAAAAAGAAGATGAGAATGGCACATTTTAAAAGTTCGCTTGACTACCAGCCACTAGCCGAATATAATTCAATAAGTATTATGGCTCCGTAGCTCAGTGGATAGAGCAGCGGTTTCCTAAACCGTGTGTCGGAGGTTCGAGTCCTCTCGGGGCCATTTTTGTTTGGCTCAATATTACCTTTTATATCATTCAGGGTAATTTGGCGTTTTTCTCGCGGGACATACGGGCCAGTTCCGCCTTGTAATCAAGTAGTTTTTGAAGTAAAGCCGGGTCGTGCGTCGCCAAAATCTGGACGGCTAACAGCCCGGCATTTTTGCCCCCGCCAATCGCTACCGTCGCCACCGGCACCCCGGGCGGCATTTGTACAATCGAGAGCAGCGAATCGAAACCTCGCAAAGACTGGCTCTGTACCGGCACCCCAATCACTGGCAAAGGGGTATAAGCCGCCACCATCCCCGGCAAATGGGCCGCGCCACCTGCCCCGGCAATAATCACTTTCAGGCCGCGCTCGTGGGCAGTCTGGGCATATTCCGCCATATCCTGCGGGGTACGATGGGCCGACACCACCCGAATTTCGCAGCCTACTCCAAATTCGGCGCAAATTTCCGCCGCTGGTTGCATCGTCGGCAAATCCGAGTCGCTCCCCATAATTATACCAACGAGGGTCGAATTTTGAATTTTGGTCGAAGACCACCCCTGCGGGGCGAATTTTGAATTTTGAGTTGAATCCACTTTCTAACAGCAGCCTTTCCTTTTCCCAACCAGAAACTTGAAACTTGAAACTATATCAGCATTTGAAATTGGCAATTGCCGCTTCAAGGTCTTGCTGGGTTGCGCCATTGTAATCTGCTCCGTTCGCTCCGGCGCTGGCAAAATAAAGGGCGTTATTGCAGCGAAAAGTGAGAACATTGACGGTGTAGTTAGTGACGATAGGCTCACGAGTAGTACTAAATCCCAGACGAGCGAAATAGCCGGGCGTGCCATCCTTTAGTCTGGTGGGGGACGGCTCGGCCAGGCTGCGGAAATTTTGGGAATTAAGCTGGACATTCGCCAGATATTGCCGCAAAGCCACTTCGGGGCTAAGGCTGGCATCACCGATAATTGGCCCTGGCGGTTTTTCCAGCGTAATAATCGTAGTAGGCGATTGCGGATTAGTAAAGACCAGTTGCGCCCCGTTAGCGGTTTCGGTTTTCTTCCAGGCGCTAGGCCGAGCCAGATTTATGCCCAGCCCGGCCTCTGAATTAGCGGGGCTGGCAAAAATATTAGAGGGAAGCGTTACGGTAGCCGGAGTAGCACTCGAATTATTATTCAGCACCTGGAAAAGCGCAAAGCTCAAAATACCCAGACCCAAAATAAGTCCGCCTAATAACGCCCCAATTATAAACCAGTTTGGGCCGGAAACGGGTTTGGCCTTGCCGGGTAGCGGCGCAGACCTGAGCGGGGCGACTGAGGGTGGATAGGAATAGCTCACTTCTTGCGATGGATAGGGCGACGGCGACGGCGCGTAATTTACGTTTGAAGGAGGTTGAGGTTGCCGAAAATCGGGCGGCGGTGCAACTATAGGCGGCGGCGAAGATGGGGCGTAGTTCGCGCTATTGCGGTAGTGGGCTTCTTCCGAGATAGCTAGAGTCACGTCCGGCTCGATGATAGCCTGCACATTGCCGATAACTAATTGTTCGCCGGGTCTGACAAAAGTGAGCAAGTTTGGTTCGAGGCGCTGGTTATTGACGAAAGTGCCGTTGCTGCTGCCCAGGTCACGCACCAGCAGCCCATTAGAGCGGACTTCGATTTCGGTATGGTGACGCGAAACACTGGCATCAGAAATAACAATATCATTGCTGGAATGGCGACCAATCCGCCGTACCGGGCGGAGCGGGTCGTAGCTCAAATCGAATATTTTTGGTTGAAATTGACCGGGTTCGCTTCCCGGCTCATGAATAATTACCAGGCGCATCCGAGTTCCTGGCCTCCTTCGGTTATCAGGCTAACATAAGTTATGTTTAGCTACTATATACCAAACTCAGCCTCAAGGCAAGCGCCAATTTCTAAAAGTCAAGCCAACCCGGACGTGAACGTCGGGGCTAAAAATTTCGGCTAATTTTTTTTTAGCCCGGACGTTCACGTCCGGGTTTTGCAAAAAACTGACGCTCACCCTTTTTAATAGCGAAGCTATTTCCCGGTTAAGGGGTCAGTCACTTTGGTGAATTTGCCCTCTTTGTACTGAATGATATAAATCGAGTTTTGGGGAGCGCGATTGTTTGGCCCATAAGAGATATTGGTGGCAATGCTGTCCTTCCAATCTACAATAGTCTCAAGCGCGTTCACAAAACTCTCGCGGCTCAAATCTTTACCGGCCCGTTTCAAGCCTTCGATAAAGACTTCGCTTGCCAGATAACCCCACAGCGAGAAGCTGCCCAGTTGCTCGTTCGGCAGATATTTCTTCATAAAATCACGGTACTTGGCAACCTTCGGGTCATCGGCATCCGGCAAAGGCGTAAAGGACGAAGTGTAAATGCCTTCCGCCGCTTTGCCTGCCGCGCCAAAGAAGCCAGGGTCGTTCAGCACGAAGGTCAACAGGAATTTAGGCTTGTAGCCCAATTTATCCATTTCCTTCATCGCCGCCGCCGCCGGGCCGGGAACAGCGTTGACAAAAACCAGGTCGGCGTTAGCCTGCTGAAGCTTTAGCGCCTGAGAACTCAGGTCGGTTGCGCCAGTGTCATAAGGTATTTCGGCTACAACATCCAACCCCTTTTCTTTGGCGACCTTAACAAAAGCCTGATAGCCTTCTTTGCCAAAACCGTCGTTTTGATAAAGAATCGAGACCTTTTTGGCCTTTAATTGGTCGGCAGCGTACTGGGCGAAGACCGTTCCCTCGAAGGTGTAGTTGGTCAGCAAGCCAAACTGGTTCTTGACCGGGGGATTGACCAGCGCGCCAGAGCCAGTCGCAAAGGCTACGTTCGGCACTTTATTTTCGACCAGATAATCGCGCACCGCCAGGTTGTTAGCCGTGCCAATACCACCGATGAAGGCGAACACTTTATCCTGCTCGACCATTTTCTTGACGGCGGCCTGGGTCTTGGCAGAGGCATAGGCATCATCTTCGTAGATGAACTTAATCTTGCGACTATTGATACCACCCGCCTCGTTTATTTGCTTGAAATAGGCATCCACTACGCGGGCTACGATACCATAGGCAGCAGCTCCACCAGATTGCGGCCCCCAGTTGCCTACCAAAATCTCGGTGTCAGTCACACCAGTTTTAATGCCGCCCGCAACAGGTGCGACGGTAGTAACTGCACCCCCACTGGCGGCGGCGGTAGTCGCACCAGCAGCGGCAGTGGTAGCCGCCGTAGTAGCCGCTGCTGCTGCTGTGGTAGCCTTAGCAGCAGTGGCAGCAGCCGTCGTTGCTGCCGGGGCGGTGGTGGCAGTTGGGTCGCCGCAGGCAACTAATAGCGTAGTAAACATGGTGAGCAATGCTACCATACCGCCCAACCGGGCCATTAAGTTTTTCTTCATAGTTCTCTCCTCTTTGAACCTTTGCATCAATGCAAATAGCTACAGTGCAAGTTACACAATATGCGGTAGGGGTTCGATTTATCGAACCCAACAGGGTTTGACCCTTCAAACCCCTACGATTTATGCCACAGATTCTAACGTCCCAGGTAGGATGCTCTTACCTCGTCGTTATGTCTCAACTCATCGCCGCTACCTTGCAGCACGACCCGGCCTGTTTCCAGTACATAGCCGTAGTTGGCGATACGCAAAGCCAGGTAAGCGTTCTGCTCGACCAGCATTACCGCTACCCCGGTCTTGTTGATTTCCTCGATAATATGAAAAATCTCCTTGACCATCAGGGGGGCTAAACCCAGCGATGGCTCATCCAGCAACAAAATACGCGGCTTTGCCATCAAAGCGCGCCCGATAGCCACCATCTGCTGCTCGCCGCCCGATAATGTTCCCGCCATCTGGTTAGAGCGCTGCTTGAGGCGCGGAAAATGTTCAAAAATATTGTCCAATTCGGCTTTTGCCGCGCTTTTATCTTTGCGCGAGAAAGCCCCCATTTTCAGGTTTTCCAGCACGGTTAGTTCGGTAAAAACCTGCCGCCCTTCGGGAGCCTGGGCAATCCCCAGCTGGACAATTTTCTGCGGCGGTAATTTCTCAATCAACTTGCCGTCGTATTCCAGCGTCCCCTTTGCGGCAGGAGTCAGGCCGGATATTGTGCGTAGCAACGTCGTCTTGCCCGCGCCGTTCGCCCCCAATAGCGCCACAATCGCGCCGTCTGGCACTTCCAGACTAACCCCCTTCAGCGCGTGTATCCGCCCGTAATAAGTATGTACATCATTCAGCTTCAGCATAATGTTCCTTCGGAAATTTTGAATTTTGGTCGAAGACCACCCCTGCGGGGCGAATTTTGAGTTTTGAATTAAATTCAGGAACACAGATGAACACGGATTAGCACAGATGAACACAGATACTTCAAGATTAAATAATTCAAAATTCAAAATTCAAAATTCAAAATTCAAAATTCAAAATTTTAGTCTAAAACTTCTTCCTTCTCGCCCAGGTAGGCTTCGATGACCGCCGGGTTATTTTGAATTTCTTTGGGTAGACCCTCGGCGATTTTCTTGCCGAAATCCAGCACGTAAAGCTGTTCGCAAATATCCATCACCAGCGACATATCGTGTTCGACCAGCAGCACCGTGACATTGAAATCGGAACGGATGCGCTTGATAAGCGCCGCCAGTTTGTAGGTTTCGTTCGGGTTAGAACCGGCGGCGGGTTCGTCCAGCAAAATAAGTTTTGGCTCGGCTACCAGCGCACGGGCCATTTCGACCATTTTCTGTACGCCAAAAGGCAGATTTAAGACCAGACTATTTGCGTACTTATCAATTCCCAGCGTAGCCAAAACCTCCATAGCGCGGCTACTGCCCTTACGGTCAGCCTGGCGGCTATCCGGCAACATCAGCGCATCGGAAAAGACGGTGTGTTTCATGCGACTGTGTTCGCCAATCAGCAAATTTTCCAGTACCGTCATGGATTTGAATAATTCGACGTTCTGAAAGGTACGGGCCACGCCCAACTTGATAACTTCATCTGCCCCTTTGCGGGTTAACTCCACCCCATCAAACATAATCCTGCCGCCATTAGGTCGGTAGAAGCGGCTGATGCAGTTAAAGACCGTCGTTTTGCCCGCCCCGTTCGGCCCGATTAAGCCAACAATCTGACCGCGTTTTACGCTCATACTGAAATCACTGACCGCTTTGAGGCCGCCAAAGCTGATTTCGAGATTTTGCACTTCCAGGAGATTTTGATTCTCAGTCATAGTCATTGTTAAGCTCCCTTTGGGGCTTCCCCGACTAACTCGTCGGGAATAGGCAAATCGTTTTCCTGACCCAATTGTTCTGCCATGTACAGTGCTTGCTCATCGGCTTCGGGCTGATTACGATTACGCAACCGGGCTATCAAGCTCTTGTAAGCCCCGACAATGCCGTTGGGCATAAAGAAAATACACAGGATGATAATCAGGCCGTAGAAAATTGACTCGAAATTTTCGACTGTGATACCAAAGCTATCGGTGATTTGCCTTTTCAACGAATTGGTGGCGTTTGGGAGGATAGTCAGTAAGCCTGCCCCGATGATTGCGCCGGGAATTGAACCCAACCCACCCAGAATAATTGCCGTCAGGAACAGCACTGCCTCGACTGCCGCGAACTGGACATCGTTAGCCTCAAGCTGTCCAACCTGCACCGAGTACATTCCGCCCGCTACGCCTGCAAACATGGCACTAATGACGAAAGCCAGCACTTTGTAGCGCCCCAGATTTACACCCATTGCCTGCGCCGCCGTCTCGCTATCGCGGATAGCCCGCAAAGCCCGCCCGGTGCGACTGCGCCATAGGCCCATTGCCAATACCACCATTATCGCCGCGATTGTCAAAAATAAATAATAGCGCCCCAAATCGTCCCTGACTTCAAAGCCGGGGAAAGTCTGGCGCGGCACTTTGAACACGCCGATTTGGGTAGTAATGGAATTGGGGTCGGCGAAAAGCGAACCAAGTTCTTTGCTGCTCGATAGCATTTGCGGCACGCCTACCGCAAAGCCAAAGGTCGCCACCGCCAGATACGGGCCGCTCAAGCGCAAGGCCGGAAGTCCCAGAATTAAACCGATTAGTCCGGCGAAAATCGCAGCGGCAACCAGGGCAAGCGGGAAGGGCAACCCAACTTTGCTGGTAAAATAAGCCGCCGCATAAGCGCCGCCAGCGTAAATCGCCGAATGGCCCAGCGAAATCATCCCGGTCAGCCCGGTCAACAAATTCAAACCCACTGCTACTACGCTCAAGATCAGCCATAAATTAAGCTGGGAATAAGTAAAGTTATTGGCCTGATAAATCGGAATTATCAGAATAAGCCAGGGCAGAGCCAGCAGAAAAACAATCAGCAAAGGCCAGCGAATGTAAGCTGGGCGCAAAAAATCAGTAGCTTTATCAATGAAATTTGCCATCGCTTAAACCTTCTTCCTCACCGTCTTACCAAACAAACCGTTGGGCCAGATAGTCAGTACTAATACAATAATTACGAAGGCTGACATGCCGCGCAGTCCATCCGGCAGGTAAAAGCCGACCAGGTTATCCACAATACCAATTACCAGCCCGCCCAGCACTGCCCCCGGTAAACTGGTGATGCCGCCCAGCACTGCCGCAGCAAACGAATTGACCACTACGTTTGCCATCATAAGCGGGTGCAAAAAGACTTTGGGAGCCGCTAATATCCCGGCAATAGCCGCCAGCATTATCGCCAGCACCCAGGTCAGGCCAGTTAGCAAGTTGACGTTCACGCCCATCAGTCGGGCGGTTGAGGGGTTTTGAGCCATCGCCCGAATAGCCGTGCCAATCATAGTAAATTTAAAGAAAAGGAAAAGGGCCAGCGCCAGCACTCCAGCTACCAGCAAGGAGGCAATCGCTTCACGGGGAATGGGCAAGGAGGAAGTGCCAGAGCCAATGATAATGCCAGGGCCATCCACTATTTCGGCCACCGGGAATTTTTTAGTATCGGCTTTCCAGATTAGACTGGCGATGCCGTAGAGCATTACGCCCAGCCCGATTGTCACCATAATCTGACTGAGCAGGGGCGCTTTTTGCAAAGGTTGGAGCAAGAAACGCTCAATCAGAAAGCCCATTACTCCGGCAAAAATCAGGGTGGCGACCAGACCGAGCAAGAAAGTTCCCATATCCACCGAGTCGGGTAGTTGTTCGTTAGTTTTGCGGGGCGGCAACAGTGCGCCAAAGACCGAGAAGCAGATGAAGGTACTGAACATCGCCATTTCGCCGTGACCAAAATTTACCACGTCGGACGATTTATAAATCAGCACAATACCCAGCGCAACCAGAGCGTAAATGCTACCAAAAGTTAGTCCGTTGATAACGTTGCGGCCCAGCGTTATCAGGTCAAAGCCTTTATCCGCCTGGGTCGCTACCGCCGAAGTTGCCTCAAGGCTAAAGTTTAGCACCCGTGCGGTCAGGAAACCACTCATTAGAAACTCTCCCCCTCTACATTGAGCAAAGCCAGCAAATTACGAGTCCAAGATAAACCGATATATTAGATATATTAATTGGACGCGAGCGATTTGCGTCTGAATGAAATCAGTTCTGAGATGAACCGCGAAGCCTAATCTAGATTCTTTTGTTCTATACCAAACAGAATTGAAAGTTGTTGGTGCAGGAGACGAAACCGCGCCCCTGCCCCTCCGATAAATTTTTATTTAATATACTATAGACGTTTTTGTATAAATGAAACTTTACCACATTCGCCCAAAATTTGCACGCATTTTGCCGATTTTAATGTTTTCTACACAGATAAATAATTTTCTCACTTTTTGCGTTAAATTCGTCGAACTGGTAGGAGCCGTAGAGGTGTTCGATGCGGAAGCTGGCCTGTTCCAGCAACGCCTGTAATTGGTCTCGGTAGAGGTAATATAGTGTCATTGGAGCGAAAACATGCTCGATAGTCTCATTGGGCAGTTTTTCATAAAAATTGTAGTTGCGCTGAATTTGCTGAGTTGCGGGGTCTTCGGTGATATTCACCAGGAGTTTTACTGCACTGTTTCGGGGCAAGTTCGGGACAGAACCCCAATATTCAGTACGCTTTTGAGTCGGAGCGTGTGGGTCTATCTGCGGATTAACTACCGCGATAACAAAGCAACCCTCTGCTGCTAAACGGTGGTGAATTGAGCGCAAGCAGGTCAATTTATCCTGAAGAGTCGGCAAATGCTGAAAAGAATTGTAGCCCAAAATAATCAGGTCAAATTCTTCCTGCGCAGCGAGGCCGTCCAGGTCGCGCATATCGCCCCGGACGAGCCGAGTTTTTTGCTGAAATTCGGGCGGTTCAGCCGCGATTTTCTGGCGGCAGATTTCGAGCATTTCCTGCGACAAATCCAGCCCGGTCATAGTATAGCCGTCGCGCAAGAGCGGCATAAACAAGCGCCCCGAACCACAGGCTACTTCCAGCACTCGCGCCTCTGCCCCGACCTGCTGCGCTATTTTTTGGTATAGGTCAACATCTTCGTCGTATTCCTGATAATACAAATCGTAGTAATAAGCGAAGTGGCTGTAATTATCTATCGCTATGTATTCGGCGTTGGCTTCTTCTGGCGGCTGCTCATCCATCATGTCTGTTCTGGCTTTGATTCGATTTGCTGCAAACGGGCTTCAAGTTCGCGCAATCGAGCCTCGGCTTGCTCCGCCCTGATTCGTTCTTGTTCTACCTGACTCTGGGCTTCTTTAGCAAAAGCTTCGGCCTGATTAGCCCTGGCTTGCTCCTGGTCAGCCCGACGTTGCTCTTGCTCGGCTCTAGCTTGCTCCTGGTTGGCTCTGGCTTGCTCCTGGTTGGCTCGGTGCTGTTCGTGTTCAGCCTCGGTCAGGCGTTTATTGCCATCCTCATCATATAACCAGAGCATTCTTTCGTCTTCAACCAGCCAACTTTCTAGTTCTTCACTCCAAACCCAGCCCCGTTCGTCGCGGGGCAACTCCACATATTCGCCTTCGACCAAGCGCCAGGCTTTAAGGCGTGGCCCTTTCCAGAGCCGACGGGCGCGGGGGTCGTAGGCAAAATATTCTTTGGCCTGCACTACTTCGGCATAAAGCCTGAGTTTCCTTCCCAGGTCGTGCTTGAAAGTGCGCGGCGAACCAATTTCAAAAACCACCTCTGGCGGCGGCCCATCCACGCCAACCTCGTAAGTAGCTTCGTCAGGTAGCTGTACGCCTTTTACCACTGCTACATCGGGGGTAATATCTATATAGCGGCGGCGTTCGCTACCCGTATCGGCGGCAGCGGCTTCTTCCAGCGAAAAATGCGCTCGAAAAGTAAGCGCAAACGAAATAGCACAATTTTGCTCACGGTAGCGCCAGCTCAAATTGCTCTGTAAACGGATGCCCAATTTACTATGGCGAGGATGCTCGGACAAGCGATTGCCCTCCTTATCAAAAAAAAGCTCGTCATCATCATAAATGAAGGGCAGTCCATCTTTGTAAAAAATCGGCCACTGCGACAAAGGTTTGTCGGCTGCTACCTTTAATTGTTTGAGACGCATTTTACTTTCCCTGTTTTTCTAAAAATACTGCCGAGTTTTCTAGCTTACAGATTTTGGGCTTTTAATTCAACCACACATTTATATTATACCTTAACGTGGGAGGTTTGAAAATTCGGTTCAGATTGAGTATACTTCGTAGTCCGTACTACTTCTTTCTGCGTCCCCTTTTGTTTATTATAGATGCAATGCCAGTTCCTGTATCACAAGCAATTATTCTAAATTTAGAAGGCCGACGGCGGCAGCGCAGGCGGGTAGTGTTTTGAACGTCTGACGGCTTGATAGCTGCGAAAATTTATGAAGGAGATAGCCTGAATGTTAAATGAAGCCCGTTTTATCAAAGCCTGCCGGGGCGAAGTTACCGATGTTACGCCGATTTGGTTTATGCGGCAAGCCGGGCGCTATATGCCCGAATATCGGGCCATTCGGCAGCGCGTCAGTATGCTTGAAGCGATTCGGTCTGCCGAAATTGCCCACGAAGTTACCATGCAGCCCATCAACGCTTTTAACCTGGATGCCGCGATTATTTTTGCCGATATTCTAACTCCCCTGATTGGCATGGGTATTAATCTGGATTTCATCAAAGGCGAAGGCCCACACATCGAAAATCCAATCCGCACCACCCGCGATATTGATATGCTGGCGACCCCACCCGCCGTCGAAACGCTGCCTTTCGCGTTGGAAGCGATCCGCCTGACCGTTGCCGACCTGAACCCGCGCAATATTCCGCTAATCGGCTTCGCCGGAGCGCCCTTCACGCTGGCGAGTTACGCAATTGAGGGTGGCGGCTCGAAAAATTACGAACTGACCAAAGGTATGATGTACAATGAACCAGCCGCCTGGAAACGCTTGATGGAACGCATTGTGACCGTCATCAGCGATTTTCTGGTGCAGCAGGTCGAGGCAGGCGTATCAGCCCTTCAGATTTTTGACTCGTGGGTTGGCGCACTCAGTCCCGCCGATTTTGCCCGTTTCGTCGCACCCTATACCAAACAATTGATTGATGCGGCGAAGAAAACTGGCGTGCCAGTGATTTACTTCAGTACTGGAACAGGCACAATGCTGGATCAGGTTTCGGCGCTGGGCAGCGATGTCGTTAGCATAGATTGGCGTATCGGGCTGGATAAAGCCTGGAGTCAGCTTGCTCCTAATCAGGCTATTCAGGGCAACCTCGACCCGGTGCTGCTTTTGAAAGCGCCCTGGCCTGAAGTAAAAGCCGCCGCCGACCAGATTTTGCAACAGGCCAATGGTCGCCCCGGTCATATCTTCAACCTGGGACACGGCATCCTGCCCGGCACGCCCGTCGAAACCGTCCGGCGTTTAGCCGATTATGTGCATGAAGCGTCAGTGGTCAGTCCTCAGTTATCAGTACGATGAAGAAATTTTAGCTTTTAGATTTTTTGCAAAAAATCTAAAAGCTAAAATTTCTTCATAAGACTCTGGCTTTTGAAAATTTTTGCAAAAATTTTCAAAAGCCAACTAGAACGGAATTGGTTCTATGATTTTAGAGAATAATAACCCCCCGATAGGGGTGCTACTGATGGCTTACGGCGGGCCAAATAGTTTGGACGAATTGCCGGGGTATCTGGCCGATATTCGGAGCGGCAGACCAACCACCAAAGCCGTCCTGAACGAAATGACCCGCAACTATGAACTAATCGGTGGCAAATCTCCCTTGCTCGAAATTACCAGACAACAAGGCGCTGCCGTTGAGGAGTTACTTAATTCAGAAGTCAGAAGTCAGAAGTCAGGCTTCGTCAATTACAAGGTTTATCTGGGTATGCGGCACTGGTCGCCCTGGATTGAGGAGACTGTGCGCCAGATGATAGCGGACGGTATTCAGCAGGCAGTTGCGATTGTGCTTGCCCCGCACTACAGCAGCATGAGTATTGCCAAATATCAGCAAAAAGTACAGGCCGGGCTGGAAATGTTTGGCGGCGCGATTGATTTCGAATATGTGAATAGCTATAACACCGCTCCGAAGTATATTCAAGCACTGGTCAACCGGGTGCATGATGGGCTGAGTCGCTGGCCCGAAGCCGAGCAGGACAATGTCCACGTTATTTTCAGCGCCCACAGTTTGCCCGTCCGCATCATCAAAATGGGCGACCCCTATCAAGACCAACTTTTCGAGACCGCTCAACTGGTAGCAACCCAGGCTGGTTTGCACGAAGGGCAGTGGAGTTGGAGTTACCAGAGCGCCGGACGTAGCCCCGAACCCTGGCTAGGCCCACAAATCGAGAATTATGTCGTGACGCTGGCTGAAAAAGGCATCAAAAACGTAATCAGTATACCAATCGGCTTTGTCAGCGACCACGTTGAGATTCTGTTTGATATAGACATCAAGGCTCAAAACGCCGCCCACGCCAACGGGGTGCGGCTCGAACGTCCGCCCGCCCTGAACCTCGACCCGCTCTATATCGAAACTCTGGCGGATTTGGCCCGCGAACGCAGCGCCCGTTGGCTTGGTGTTCCCGTATAAAAAATCGTAAATCGTAAATCGTAAATCGTAAATCACCAGGGGTTAGACGATGAACGTAGTAATAATTGGTGGTGGCATTACCGGGCTGGCAGCAGCCTGGGAGTTACAAAAGCAAGGCATTGAATATACTTTGCTGGAAGCTTCTGACCGACTGGGCGGCAAGATTGTCACCGAGCGAGTGGACGGCTTTATTATCGAGGGTGGCGCAGATTCGTTCCTGGCCCAAAAGCCCTGGGCCTGGCAGCTTTGCCGCGAAATCGGGCTGAGTGACCGCTTGATTGGCACAAACGACCAAAAGCGCAACGTCTATATTTTGCGCGGCGGCGAACTGCACCTGATGCCGCGTGGTATGCGTTTGCTTGTTCCAACCGACCCGGACGGACTGATGGAATCGGTGTTGCTTTCGGAGGAAGGCAAACGCCAGATGTTAGGTGAAACCGAAGTGCCGCCCCGCGTTGAAACGGGCGACGAAAGTTTAGCCTCGTTCGTGCGCCGCCGCTTTGGGCAAGAAGCGCTGGATGTATTCGGCGAACCGTTGTTGGCTGGCATTTATACCGGCAACCCCGAAACCCTGAGCATGGAAGCGACCTTCCCGAACTATTTGACGCTTGAACGCAGCTACGGCAGCGTCACGCGCGGCACATTAAACGCCCCGCCACCCAAAGCTGGGCCGGATACGCCTGCTACCGCCTTTGTCTCGCTAAAAGGCGGCATGTTTGAAATGATAGAAGGGCTGCAAGCGGCCTTAACAGGCGATATTCGGTTAGGTCAGAAGGTGACGCGAATTGAGGTTAGCGAACCGAATAAACCAGCCGTACACCTGGCTTCGGGCGAAGTTTTGAGGCCGGACGCAGTTATTTTGACCGTACCGGCCCGTGTCGCGCATGGATTAGTCGGGGAATTTGTGCCGGAACTTTCGCAAGCCCTTCAGGAGGTGCGCACGCTCAGTTCGGCAACGATTTCGCTCGGCTTTAAGGAAAGCGATTTGCCGCGCCCGCTCGATGGTTTCGGTTTTGTAGTGGCGGGCAACGAACCGACGCATTTGCTGGCTTCGACCTGGAGCAGCACCAAACTGGCGGGGCGTGCGCCGGAAGGTTATGTATTACTGCGGGTCTTTATCGGCGGGCATCGTTGCGAAAGTGATGTAAACCGCTCCGACGAAGAATTAATTGGGCTGGCTCGCGCCGAACTCAAAAAGGTGCTGGGTATTCAGGCCGCACCCGTCATCAGCCGGATATTTCGCTGGCACAACGCCAACACCCAGTACGAAGTAGGTCATGCGCAACGGGTTGCCGCCTTCAAAGCGCTCTGCCCACCCTGTCTACACCTGACTGGCTCAACCTATGGCGGTGTGGGCATCCCCGACTGTGTGCGCCAGGGCCGCGAAACCGCCCGACAAGTGGTTGCTTCGCTGGAAGGTATTACAGCAAATTGCATTGAAATTGAGCCGGGTCTTTGGGTAGGGGCGAATCGCATACGCCCTTGAACATTTACCCAAATCCTCAAGGGCGTAGGCGATTCGCCCCTACGAATGGGCCAATGTCTTTGCAACTTGCTATAGTGTATAAGCATTAATGAAAAGTGGTAAAGAACGAAAAAAGCCTGCCCTTTGATGGGACAGGCTTTTTTCGTTCTTCATTCTGGTCTGACATTCTGGTCTGACATTCTTGGTTTCATGCGGCTCAAGGCGCTTTTTGTTATAATAAAGGAAGAATGTAATTTTTTAGGAAAAGTAATAAAACTGACGAGGAGAAATTTGAGTGTCCAAGATTTATAGCTGTGGCACATTGAGGGTTGAGAACGTCGAGGAAGAGGTAACGCTACGCGGCTGGGCTGACCGCCGCCGCGACTATGGCGACTTGATTTTTATAGATTTACGAGACCGAAGCGGCATAACCCAGGTGGTCTTCGACCCGCATAATTCGCCCGAAGCGCTGGCGATTGCCGAGAAGGTGCGAAGTGAATTTGTCCTGAAAATAACTGGCAAGGTACGCAAACGGCTGGAAGGCAAGGATAATCCAAAACTGGCAACCGGGCAAATTGAAGTGGCAGCAACCGAAATTGAGGTGCTAAATCCGGCCAAGCCGTTGCCGTTTGAAATTAATGACCGGGTAGAGGTAGATGAAATGATACGATTGAAGTATCGCTACCTCGATTTGCGCCGCCCACGTATGCAAAAGAATATGATTTTGCGCCACCGCGTCGTTAAATTTATGCGCGATTATCTGGACGAGCGCGATTTTATCGAAGTCGAAACGCCGATTATGATTAAGAGTACCCCCGAAGGCGCACGCGATTATTTAGTGCCGAGCCGGGTGCATCCGGGCGAGTTTTATGCCCTGCCGCAGTCGCCGCAGCAACTCAAGCAGCTTTTGATGGTGGCTGGCATCGAAAAATATTTCCAGATTGCGCGTTGTTTCCGCGACGAAGATTTGCGGGCTGACCGCCAGCCTGAATTTACCCAGCTTGACCTTGAAATGAGCTTCGTCGAGCAAGAGGATATTCTGCAACTGATTGAAGGGATGTTAATCGAGCTGGTCGAAAAGGTAGCAACTGATAAAAAGACACGGGAGAAGCCTTTTCCGCGCCTGACTTACGCCGAAAGTATGGCGAAATATGGCAACGACAAGCCTGATTTGCGCTTTGGAATGCCACTCGTTGACATCGGCGATTTGGTGAAAGACTCGGAGTTTAAAGTTTTTAGCGGCGCGATTGCGGCGGGCGGACAGGTCAAGGGGTTAAGCTTGCCGGGCTGTGCCGGATATACCCGGCGTGAACTGGATGGGCTGGTAGAGTTTGTGAAGCAATTCGGAGCAAAGGGAATGGCCTGGCTTGCACTGGATAAAGACGAGAGCGGGCAGCTTACCAGCAAATCGCCCAGTGCCAAATTCTTTACCTCGGAGCAATTGCAGGCGATTGCAGCACGCTTTGAACCAGCCGCCGGAGCGGGCGATTTGTTGGTCTTTGTCGCCGACCAACCTAACGTAATAGCTGCTTCACTCAGCCGTTTGCGGAACGAGATGGGCCGTCGCTTGAACCTGATTGACCCGAACGAAGTGGCTTTCTGCTGGGTAGTAGATTTCCCGCTTTTGGAATGGAGCGAGGACGAAAAGCGCTGGGACGCAGTACATCATCCCTTTACCGCTCCCAAGCCAGAAGATATTCACTTGCTCGATAGCGATCCCGGCGCGGCACGAGCTAACGCCTACGATATTGTTTGCAACGGCTACGAAATTGGCGGCGGCTCAATCAGAATTCACCAGCGCGATGTGCAGACCAAGCTTTTTAGCCTGTTGAATTACAGCGAGGAGCAGGCAATGGAGCGCTTTGGGCATATGCTCAATGCTTTCGAGTATGGCGCACCCCCGCACGGCGGTATTGCCCCCGGCATTGACCGCATTGTGATGATTCTGGCAAGCGAAGACAACATTCGCGAAGTTATTGCGTTCCCGAAAACGCAAAGCGCCACCGACGAAATGACGCAAGCGCCTTCGCCCGTTGACGAAAAGCAATTGCGCGAACTGGGCATTGCGCTGTTGCCGCAAGAGAAGAAGTGATAAGTGATGAGTGATGCACCTCGTCAGGTGGGCTGATGCAGCCAGTGATGCACCTCGTCAGGTGGGCTGATGCAGCCAGTGATGAGTGAATGAAGCATCGCTCATTACTCAACTTTAAGTTCAAATCAGGGGCATCCCGACAAACCTGAAGTAAAGGACAATTATGGCATTACCAGCAAGATTAGCCGAACGGCTTTACACCGTAGAAGAATTTGAACAATTGCCAGAGTTCGGAGAGCGCTATGAACTCGTTGACGGAAGGCTGATTAAAAAACCTATGCCCACAGGTAGACATGCTTTGATTGCTGATAGCATTAGAGATGCTATTAAAGCTTTCGACCCTAAAAAGAAGCTGGGATATTCACTTCAAGAGGCCAGTATTCGATTAGGGCCAAATAGTTCGCCCATTCCAGATGTAAGTTATTGGAAGGCGGAGCGAAACATAAAGCCTGATGATCAAGCTATGCCTCTGCCTGACCTGGCGGTTGAGGTGCTTTCCCCTAGCGATGTCGCCGGGCCAGTCGCTCTCAAAAGTGCAATGGTGAAAGTTAAAAAGCTGGTTAACGCGGGAGTATCAATCGTTTGGGTGGTCAACCCCAAAACAAAAACGGTAGAGGTTTATCGCGCCGGGCAGCCCGACCAGCCGAGTGCTATTTTGAGCGAAAAAGAGAAACTGGACGGAGAAAGTGTAATACCCGGCTTTGAATTGCAGGTTGGCGATTTGTTCGAGGAATAGACCAACCATTCGTTTAGGAGCTGTCAATTTTAACGAAGCAAAACCCGGACGTTCACGTCCGGGTTGGCTTGACCCTGGTGCAAAAAATTGACGCTCACCCAAACTTGAGTTCAAACTTGCGTTGAAGCGAGAATTATGCTATTATTTAGCTGTTCTAAAGCTGTGTCAGGCGGTATTAGAACAGTGTGACGACCATTCGGGTGTCGTCTAATGGTAGGACAGCAGACTTTGAATCTGTCGGTTGGGGTTCGAATCCCTGCACCCGAGCCAACCCGGTCTTATGAACTTTAATAAGAAGATAGAATAGGCGCAAAGCGCACAGGATAGAAGGAAGGGCGGTCGCTGGCCTACAGGCCAGAGGAAAGTCCGAGCTACATAGAGCAGGGTGCCAGGTGGAGACGTAAGTTTAAGCCTGGGAGAGGTTTGGCGGCAACGTCAAACTTCGACAGTCCAGATTGGGCCGGTCGCTAAGGTCTTGCCTTCGGGTAAGGAACCAGCGACGGGTAGAGCAACAGAGACCAAACCCACTCCGCAAGGGGAACGGGTGTGAAAAGGGTAATCCTCCCTGTAGCAATCTCCGAATCGACCGACAAAGACGGTGGCTCGCCGAGGTCGGAAGTCGAGAGCAGCCGCGAAGGTGACGACGCGGCCAGTAGCCTTTCGCTACTGAGATAAATGACTGCCACGAACAGAACTCGGCTTACTCTCCTTCTATCCTTCTATGGTGCCCATAGCTCAATTGGTTAGAGCACTGGTCTGTGGAACCAGGGGTTGTGGGTTCAATTCCCATTGGGCACCCTCATAAAACAGGGCCGATTTTCCCAGAAAATCGGCCCTGTTTTATTTTCCAGTGCTAATAAATTAGAGGTTAAGCCGTTTCGCTGGGTTTCTTATCTTCCAGACCAGCTTCAACGCAAAATTCGTTGCCTTCAGGGTCAAGCATAACAATAAAGCCAAGCTCTCGATAGATAGTCGCGCCCAGGTCAAGCAACCGCTTGACTTCGGCTTCCAGGGTAGTATCCGGCGTTAAATCGAAATGGAGGCGGTTTTTGGCAGTCTTTCCTTCGGGTACGACCAGGAAAAGCAAGCGCGGATGCTGCCCGGTCGGGTCAACTACCACTGCTCCTTCTTCATCAATTTCGGCTACTTTATAGCCTAATACGGCAGCCCAAAATTCGGCCTGCTTCGTCGGGTTGGCACAATCAAAAGTGAGGCTGCGTATCGCAGATTTCATAACTGGCTACTCTCCCTTCAAATAATTTAAATTTCTGATTAGTTGATTTTGTTTATGCAAAAATTCTATAACTGATGTTCACACACCCGCTATTTACGGCGTGCTTACCTGATTATATTATAGTCAAGACGACTGAGTTTGTCAATCAACAATTACTAGAAGGGTGAGCGTCAATTTTTTGCACCAGGCTCAATCCAACCCGGACGTGAACGTCCGGGCTAAAAAATAAATGAGCCTGAGTTTTTAGCCCGGACGTTCACGTCCGGGTTTTGCAAAAAACTGACGCTCACCCTCACTAGAATTTGTACTAAGATTCGGCTTAGAGCCTATCCCGGTAGGGGCGCAATGAATTGCGCCCAGGTACAGGGTTTGTCCCTTCAAACCCTTACAGCAATAGGTTCTTAGCTCATCCAGCACGACCAACATAAATCGTTTCTGCCAGAATACAGTGCAGGTCGTCCCGGTCAAAAACGTAATGTACGCTTGTCGGGTCTAGCAGTTGAGCAAGCGTTTCGGTGTCCTGGACAGCCAATGATTTCTTGCTTGTTTCATCGTGAAGGTGGTGACTCAACCAGCCTTCTAAATATTCCTTCTGGTTAGCTTCTAGCGGCGAGGTAAACTCGTACAAAAAGCTTTGGGGCGTAACCTGGCTTAGTCCGGCCTCGCGCAACATGTGACTCCAGCCGAACGGATAGGCTACCTTATCGGGCAAAGAGTTGCGCCAATTAGCGAACCTCTGTGTCCAGGCAACCTGAAGCCGCCCGTTCAGGCCCGGTTCGCCCAGACCCAGGTCGAATGGCAGGAATTGAAAAGGCAGCCCGCCCTCGCGAATAACTAACCGTCCACCCGGACGCAACACCCGCGTTAGTTCGCGCAGCCCAGCCAATTGGTCGGGCAAACCGTGAACGGCTCGGCTGCACCAAACCAGGTCAAATTCTCTCGCCTCGAAAGGCAAATTCCGCATATCGCCTTGCTGAAAGCGTATCCGCTCGGCCAACTCTGTACCCGCTACCTCGGCCCTTCCAAACTCCAGTAGCTCAGGATTGGTATCCAGTCCTACCACCAGGCCACCAGACCCCACTGCCGAGGCCATTAGCCGGGTCATTCCGCCACCCCCGCACCCGGCATCGAGTATCCGGCTACTTGGCGCAAGGTCTAGCCACGCCGCGATCTGGCGATGTAGCGGCGCATAGAATTGGTCGGACACTCTCAAAGTATCCGGCTTCCCGGTGTGGTTATGGTTGTGAGTGTCTTCAGGCTGGTGCGCCTCATGCACAGCGTGCGTTTCCTGCTTCATAGCTTTCATCCTTCTTTCTTTTTATCATTGCACTTCTATACTCACAATAGTCAGTTCATAAGGAGCAAACATAATGCTTTATTCAGCAAAATAACTTGCGGTAAGGTCAGTATTTAGACCAATTGCCGCCCGGCTACCGTTGGCGGCGGCAAATATAAGTTGAGCCTGCATAATAGTAACAGTATCACCGGCAGCATAAACGCCTTTGATATTGGTGCGGCCTTGCTCGTCCGTAGCGATGCCACCCATAGCATTAACTTCACAGCCCAGGTCTTGCCCGATGGTGGTGGCTTGTTTCCATTGTATCCCTACCAGCCCACCAGTCCGCTCAATACCTGAGCCGTTCTCAAACACAACGCGCTCTAGCTGCCCATCTTTTCCGGCTAGAGCTACAATCTTATCCTCGATAACCCTTATGCCATGCTTATCAAAGAACGCCTTTTGCTCTTCGTTTAAAACCGAATGACCGTTGGTGCAAACCACTAAATCTCGACTCCAGTTATAAACTACTTTTGGCAGATGAGAAGCTCCCATCTCAGTTTCGGCAATAATGACCAGGGGCTTATCGCGCAACTCCCAGCCATCGCAGTACGGGCAATTAAACAGGCTTTTGCCATAGTAGTCGTAAATCCCCGCCACTGCCGGGAGTATCTCCTGGAAGCCCGTCGCCAGTATAATATTGTTAGCGCTAAACCTCGTGCCATTCTCGGCAACCAGCTCAAAAGCCGTTCCCTGCTTTGTCACCGTCTCAATCCGCAGCGAATAGGTTTCTACCGAGGGATAGCGGGCGATTTCTTGCTGACCAATCGCTCTAAACTCGCCTGGAGTCACCCCATCACGAGTAATAAATCCGTGCGAGTGTTGCGTCACGGCGTTGCGCGGCTTATTGTCGTCAAACAGTAGAACACTACGTCTGGCCCGGCCCAGCACCAGAGCCGCATTCAAACCAGCCGGGCCAGCCCCGATAATGGCACAATCAACTATCATTACTTGTTTCCTTTCTAATATTTTATTATAGACATTATAGACCCGTAATATCTATAATAAAGCCAAAAAAAATTTACTTTAAAACCTGCTTAAGCCTGGACAGGTGGCGTTCATCTATATGTTGCACTAGCTCAATTAGCTTTTTCTCTGCCAGGTATTGCTCCATAACCCCTTCAGCCGTCGCCATCGTTTGTTGAATTAAGCAAGTGGGGCTGGTATGGTTGAGGCCACAGTTAAATAATGAACCAGTTCCTTCAATCGCTTCAATTACTTGCAAGAAAGAAATTTCTTCCTTATGTCCTTGCAACTTATAGCCCCCGTTGACCCCGGTAGCAGATTCAATCAAACCAGCCTTGACCAGTTTGCTCAGTACTTTAGACAGATAAGTTGGAGAAATCTTTTGCATCTCAGCCAAAGCCTGCACCCCAATAGTTTCTCCTTCAGGAATAACTACTAGATACAGCATCGTATGTAAAGCATAATTTGTAGCCTTTGAATATTTCAACTCTTTTACCCTCCCTGCTATTATAGACTCAATCTATCCAGAAAGCAAGACAGGCCGCCAACCAATTCTGGTTAGCAGCCCGTCGGTTATCTTAACTCAAAACTCAAAACTCAAAACTCAAAACTCTCAAGAGGCTTTGACGCTAATGGTATGGTAGCCAGTTGCGCCACTGGGGAAAGAGTCGGCGCGCTGACTGGTTTGCACCGCACCTGTGCCATCGGTGGCGCGTACTTTCAAAACATAGTTTTTGCTTCCGCCCGGCACCGTCCAATCGGCCCGCCATATCGCCCAACTGGTATCGGATAGGGGCGGCTTGACGGTTGCTTCCAGCCAACTATTGCCGTTGTCGGTGCTAACTTCGACCTTCTTGATGCCACGCGCTCCGGCAAAAGCAAAGCCCTTCAAAGTTACCGCTTTACCCGCGCCAATTTGTCCGCCATCGAACGGGAAGGTAATCGCCGATTCGGTCTGGATTTGAGCCTTGTTATCCCAGCCCTGCTTTTGCCAGAAACCGTCGAACTCGGTATCAATTACGGTTATGCTCGTTACCCACTTGGCATTCTTCATTCCGTAAATATCAGGAATGAGCATCCGGGCCGGGTAGCCGTGGTCGTCGGTAAGCTGTTGCCCGTTCATTTCGTAGGCCAGCAAAGTACGCGGGTCGAGCGCAACTTCAATCGGAATACTATCGGTGTAGCCATCAGCGCAGGTAAAGACCACTTTCTTAACCCCTGGTTTCAGTCCAGCCTGCTCTAAAATTCCCTTTAGCGGCGTGCCTTTCCACTGGGCGTTGCCGATATACTCGCCGCCAATCGTATTGCTGATACAGGTCAAAGTATGGTAGCGCAACTGGCTCGGCAGCTTCTTAATCCCGTCAAAATCAAAAATAAGGGTCTTATTGACCAATCCGTTAATTTCCATTTTCCAGTTAGTGCCGTTTACTTTCGGGTTAAAGGCATTTTTGGAAACCTGATAAAAACTCTCGGTTGGTGTCACTTCCCCTTCCAGCATACCATCGGGGCGTACTTCGCCAAGCGAAGTGCGATACGTACTCGCACTCGACCCTTTGAACAAGTTAGTGCTAACTGCACCCGCCAGCGCCGCGACAAAGAAAGTGCTGGCGATTGCCACAAAACGGCGGCGGCTGGAGCGGCTGCCTTCTAAATATTCTTCTTCGGTTTCTTCTTCAGTTGCATTATTAACCGTAGCCGAAATGGTTTCAGCTTTTGCCGTGTCAGCCCGAATGACTGTAACTGGCACCAGATATTCAAACAGGAAGCCAAACGCCAATCCAAAAATCTGGAACAGAATAAACGAGGTAATCAAAAGCGAAATCTGATTCTCGCCCAGCGAGCTACCCAGGAAACCAGAATCGGTCAGGGGCAACCCTACCAGCATAAACAAAAACCAGACTGCTGTCGCCAGAATAAAAGCGTTGCGAAACAGCACCGAGCGGTTCTCGATGCGCGGCCACAACCAGCTCAATACCAGACCCAGTAAGCCGCCAAACAGCACCTGCCCGATTAAAACGCCAAAAAAGACCAGTTCTTTACCGAGCGGCCCAATCGCTTGAATGATTGATTCGGTGAAGCTGGCCGGAACAATGCTGGCGATTTTATCGGCAATCAAATTTGCTACGGTGCGGCTACTCACGCCCAGCACCAGCAACAGCCACATCGCCACCGTCATAACCATTCCGGCGATAGCGCCCGCTGCAAAAACCGTCCGCCGGTTGCCCGCCGCGTTATAGTAATAATTTTGGCCCGCTTTTTTATCTACCGTTACTGCCACCTGTGTTACCTCTTCTTCTAGCTACCTTTTCGGTTCCTGCTATTTTTTCTAATCTTTCTAAGTTTTCTAACCGTGTTAAAGTTTGTCTACCTCTATAATACTCCAAAATTCTTACCAATTCATTAAGTGATGCTTACAAATTGGTTTTCAGTTATAATTTGGGCGCTAGAAAGCTCCATTAATTTTAAGATTTTCGCTGGTCATTCTGAGGTACGAAGAATCTCAGATGCTTCGTGCCTCAGAATGACGGCGGCGAGTACTACCAACTTTTTGAAACAGGAGGAAAAGCCCATGACTACCGCATTACCGCGCCTGACAATTGCCACCGAACTGGGTAATATTGAGATTGAACTGGAAGCCGAACGCGCCCCGCTCACCACTGCAAATTTCCTGCGCTATGTTGAAGATGGTTTTTATAACAATAGCCTTTTCTACCGCACCGTGACCATCTTGAACCAACCCGATAACCTGGTCAAGATTGAGGTCATTCAGGGCGGTTCGGGAATGGAGCAGCTTACCGTCGCAGGCAAGGCCAAATATCCGTCTGTGCCGTTGGAGCGCACCAGCCTGACCGGGTTGAAACACCTCGATGGTACACTTTCGATGGCCCGCCTTGCCCCCGATAGTGCCACCTCCGAATTTTTCATCTGTATTGGCGACCAGTCCGAACTCGATTTTGCCGGAGCGCGTAATCCCGATGGTCAGGGTTTTGCCGCTTTTGGTCGGGTGGTGAGCGGCAGTGCGCTGGTCAGACAAATTCAGCAAGCTCCGGCGGAAGGCCAAAACCTGACCCCACCCACTAAGATTATTAGCATAACTCTAAATTCGGTTGTTTAATACCTTCTTTAATACGTATTGATAAGCGGATTTGGATTGACAAGGCCGGGTTCGGGACTATAATTTGCTTATGGCAAAGAAGGACGAAACACATCAACTTAAGATTGAGCTAGAAAGGTAACTATGGACATGTCAGTCGAAATCCACAATTCCTCACTATCAGATGCAGCTAACCACGACGAGCCAGCGAAACAGGCGGAGGAGCGGATTGAGCATACCTATGTCCAATGCCTTAACTGTCAGGCTCAGGTCATTTTACTCGCCCGCACCATCCAGACCTTTTGTTATCGCTGCGCCGAACCCGTCACCGTCCTCGACAAAGCCAACATGTACTACGAAACACGGGTGAAGTAATTTTGAATTTTGAATTTTGAATTTTGAATTATAGAAAGTGCGTATATGAGGTTGAGTAATTTTATAGAATTTATATTAAGTTTGAAAGGGAGGAATTTCTAATTCAAAACTCAAAATTCGCCCCGCAGGGGTGGTCTTCGACCAAAATTCAAAATTCATCCTTCCCCCTTGATCGTTATACGCCGCATGGTTATTTGGATAATCCGGCACATGGCTGGAAGGTTGGGCCGGGCGGAGTGCTAAGGTCACGTCCGGCGATTGGGATGGGCTGGCACTATCCGAGTTTTGCTGGGGCATACAACTCCACTTTTATTTATCAGGCTGATTTACGCCTGAGTTTTCAATTACGGGACGGGCGGCATCTGCTTGATGCGGACGATTTCCGTAAGGCCGGAATTGAACTTTATTGCGATTACCACTCCAAAAACCTGCTGAGATACGTTTTTACAACGCCTGAACAGCTGGAGGTAAGCGCCAGCTTTTTCTTGCCGGATGACGAAACGGGCGATGTGCTGGCGTGTTTAGTGGAATTCGAGAACGCTGGCACGAGCGAAACCTCGTTGGGATTTAGCGCATGCCTCGATTACGAGCGAGATTTGAGCAAGAGCCTGACATGGGGTAGCGAACTTTACGCCGTCCAGCGCGACGGCAGCGTTGGCAAGGGCTATTATGCCTCCGGCTTTCCGGCGCTACCCAACCAAATAGATTATCCGCATTGGGGCGCGACCATCGGCGTTTTTCAGGAAGGTACAACTTTTCACCTGATGCAAGCCGAATTAAAATCTGCCTCCAACCACCACACCAAAACGAAAGCGCCGCGATGGGACAGCCAGCGCCTGACTCCGCAGTATGGCACCACCGAAGACGGCAAACGTCCGGCCCATTTATTAGAAATCATAAGCCAGTCGGTTAGCTTAAAGGTGGGCGAGAGTACCGAATTTTTGCAGGTGGTCGGGCGCGGCGAAACTGAAATTCAGGCTGTTCGCAAGGTGCAGCCCTATTTCTCGCAGCTGGGCCGGAAGGCGAAAGATATTTTGGGTCAACTCATTGCTATGGATAACGCTTTTTGGGAAGATGCCCCAAAGCTGGGTGGCGATTGGCCCGACGTTATTCGGCGCGGCCCGGTCTACGACCTCGAAACTTTACGAGCGCTGGTGCGCCGCCCCATGTTACTTTATAAGCATCAATGGGATGCGATGCAAATTCAGGTGCCGCGCACGGTGCTGGCGGAAGCAGCGATTGATATGCTCATTTTATCCTACGCCGACCCCGAAGCGGCAAAAGCCGTCCTCTATGGCACTTTTGCCGATGCGCCCGAACCAAACGTGCCGTGCAGTCGCGAAGATGGCTCGTACAACATGGTAGCGCTGGATGGTAGTCCCTGCGGAACTGCCCCGGAATGGTGCTTCCCGTTTCACTGCATTAATTTGGTCTATCGGCGCACTGGCGATAAAGAATGGCTCAATCGGCTCTATCCTTTGCTTGAAGATTTTATAAATTTTTGGCTAAATTACCGACAGGATACCCAGCAGCGACCTTTTTATAAATGTAGCTGGGAAGCGGGGCAGGATAATTCGCCCCGCTTTGGTATCAAGGATGACCCTAGCGGCGGCGGCGCAATTACGTCGCATATCTGGCCCGCCGATTTGCAGGCAGCAATGTATCAAAGCTGTCAGCTATTGGCAGAATGGGCTACCGAATTAGGCAAAGACTCGACGCGCTGGCAGACCGAAGCCGAGCGCCAGCGCGACCTGATGCAACAACTCTGGCACAACGGCTGGTTTCACGATTTCGATACCGCCAAAAATGCTTTCACCGATGTATTGGACACCATGCAACTTGCGCCGTTGCTTTGCGGCGCGGCAACGCCCGAACAAATCGCGGCGCTATCGGCAAAATTAGCCGACCCACCCAAACACGGCCAGATTTTTCATCCCCTCATGTGGCCTTCGATTGCCTTTTGCCTGATTGAAGCCTGCTCGGAAGCCGGACGTTTCGACCTTGCCGCCCGGCATAGTTGGGCCGCCCTGGAAGCGGTTTATCGCTGGCTGGATAGCGACCCGACTTCTATTGCTCTCGATGCGGGCGGGATGCCAGGAGTAGCACGGGAATACTGGCCCCAGGTTGTCGCGCCACAGGCTGACCCGCCACGCGGCGGCGGTGGTGCCGAGGTTTACGGCTGGGGGTGCCTGACCACCCTTTTGCTCTACCGCTATATTATCGGCTTTCGCGAGGAAAAAAGCAGCGACGGCACGCTGGAATTTAGCCTTCGGCCCGATTTGCCCGCCACTCTTTTAGAGCCGGGCAAAACTTATACGGTTGGGCCTTTGCGCCACCGCACGGCCCGTATCTCGCTGGCCTACCGCCCACTAGACCAGCATGGGCAATTACAAATCGGCCTCAGTATTACGCTACCCGACCTCGCCAGCCTCAACGTGTTTGACGAAAGTGGGCAACTACTCTATCAAAGTACCGAGCCTGCCGACAAACATCAATTAGTTTTAGCTTCTCAAAATGGCCTTAATCTACGGTTCAGACTTTCGCGTTAAAGGAATTTGCAAAGCCTGAAGGTGGTATTGGCTCATAACATTCGCCCTTTGACCTGACGCAATGGTCGCGGGCGAATGTTATGAGCCAATGCCAAAATTAGCGCGTTCAAAGAAATCTGGTATAATTTAACGGTATGTATTGTGAACAGATTATTTTAAAAGATTTTAGAAATTACCGAAAGCTGGAACTGGGCCTGCCGCGTGGGTTGGTAATCTTCCAGGGCGAGAATGCTGCCGGTAAGACTACTTTGCTTGAGGCGCTATATTTGCTCGCCACTACCAAATCGCCCCGCGCCGGGACGGAGCAGGAGTTGGTAAATTTGGAGGCCGAGCCAGAGTTTGGCGCGCCCGCTTTTGCCCGTCTGTGTGCCGAAGTTACCCGCAAGAAAGGCGATATTGAAGCCGAAATATTGATTATCCGCGATGGCGACGGCGGAGGAACAGACGGAACGCAGGCTAACGCTTCGCGCAAGCGTATCAAGGTAAACGGTGCGCCGCGCCGGGCAGTTGATTTAGTTGGACAAATTAACGTGGTGCTTTTCTCGCCCGAAGATTTAGATTTGGTTATCGGTGCGCCTTCGCTCCGGCGGCGCTACCTGGATATTACGCTCTCGCAAATTGACCATCGCTATTTGCGGGCTTTGCAAGAGTATGGGCGCGTTCTGGCCCAACGCAACGGCCTGCTGCGTAATCAGAAAGAACGCCACCGTACCGGGCGCGGCGGCGCGGTAAAGCCCGGTGAACTGGCAATCTGGGACAGCGAACTGATTAAAAGCGGGTCGTATATTATTCGTCGTCGCCGCGAATGTCTGGCGGGCCTGAACGAACGCGCCGCCCAATTACATGCCAATTTGATTGGGCTGAATACGCCTTTGATGCAAGATGCTTGCCCTAGCTTTGAACTGGTTTATCAGCCCAGTTTTGGTTTGAACGGGGCGGAAGACGAGGCGGCGATTGCCAAACGTTTTGAAGAGCAACTTGCCACCTTGCACCGCCAGGAATTACAGCGTGGCGTATCACTCGCCGGGCCGCACCGCGACGATTTTGCCTTTATGGTGGAAGGGGCAAACATTGGCGTTTATGGCTCACGCGGGCAGCAGCGCACTTCCGTGTTAGCCCTCAAGCTGGCGGAAGTCGGGTGGATGGAGAAACAGACAGGAGACCAACCTATCTTGATGCTCGACGATATTTTGTCGGAGCTAGATATTTATCGCCGCCAGTACGTCCTTGAAACCGTTCAGGCCGGGGCAGAACAAGTTTTAATCACCACCACCGACCTTGCCCTCTTTGGCGACCAGGAACAACTGCGCCAGGTGGCAACCCTTTATCAGGTCGAACGTGGAAAAGTTACCCGCTTGTAAATGCAAAGAGAAATTCACCACGGAGGCACGGAGACACGGAGAAATTTAAAGTTAATAAGATTCAAATAGAGTTTGTGGGAGCGAGCTTCCGCTCGCGATTTTCTTGGCACTGGTCAAATCGCGAGCGGAAGCTCGCTCCCACAGTAATATGGCTCTATCCCAATAATATCGAGGTATATTTCTACATCTGCTTCGAGCAAGGTCTCGAAAAAGCTGCGGAGCTTGGTGCCACTGGAAAAGACCAGCAAAGGGTAGTTGACTTCCTCAATCGGCAGTTCGTTATTTTGGACGCAATGAACTGCGCCACTACTAAAATAAATTTTTACTCGTAGGCTTACTTAATTGTATCATAGCGGGCGTTTTTTGAGCAAAATAAAGAGCGCTGGCATTGGGCCAACGCTCTTTGTTTCTAAAAATTTATCGTAGTAGGGGTGCAATTTATTGCGTCCATTTGGGTTTGATGAATCAAACCCCTACCACGATAGGTGCTACTTCTTGGGAAGTTACTTAACTTCGACGGTTGCGCCGGTATCAGCCAGTTTAGCGCGGGCGGCTTCGGCTTCTTCCTTAGTAACACCTTCTTTGATGGCCTTCGGAGCGGCTTCTACCAGGTCTTTGGCTTCTTTCAAGCCCAGGCCGGTCAGTTCGCGCACTACTTTGATGACGTTAATCTTGTTCGGGCCAAAGTCCTTCAGCATTACGTCGAATTCGGTCTGCTCTTCAACCGCCGCAACCGCAGCCGGAGCTGCTGCTGTCGAAGCCGCTGCCGGAGCTGCACCCATCATCATCGGGGCGGCGGCAGTTACGCCGAACTTCTCTTCCAGCGCCTTGACCAACTTGGACAGGTCGAGGACGTTCAGGGTCGAAATTTGATCTACAATCTCTTCTACGGTAGCCATTTTTGCTAAGTCCTTTCTTACATTCTTATCTTCTGGGCGGCTCACTTGAGACCGCGCCTTAATTCTTTTAGACCCAGGCTAAAGCCTGGAAAACTTTTATATTTTGAAAATTTTTGCAAAAATTTTCAAAATATAAGAAAAAGCTAAAATCAAGCAGCAGTCTGCTCTAGCTTCTGGCGGTATTGTTCTAATACCATTGCCAGGTCGCGAAGCGGTGCATTAACCACATTCACCAGGTTGCGCGGCGAAGCCGCCAGCACCTGCACCAGACCATACATCGGCGCATTGAGCGAGCCGAGCATTTTAGTGACCATCTCTTCTTTGCTGGGCAGCTTGGTCAAATCTTCCAGTTCGTCGCCTTTGATAAGTTGACCCTGCAAGATGCCGTGCTTGACCACAAAGACTTTTGCGCCTTTGGCATTGACGCGGGCAGTACGGGCGTAATCCAGCACTTGCTTGACCCCGCCGACCAGGTCATCGCCGATAAAGGCAACGGCAGTCGGGCCAGCCAAAGCTTCTTCCAAATTTTGGTAGCCCAGTTCGTTCGCCGCCCGTAACAGCAACGTGTTCTTGGTGACGTGATATTCCGAACCTTTGCCGCGCAATTGCTTACGCAGGTTAGTAATCTCCGACACCGTCATACCGCGATACTCGGTCAGAATCGCCAGTGGATTCTTCTGAAGCATTTCGGTCAACGAGCCAATTGTCTCGGCCTTTTTCGTTGTAGGCATATCTTTTCACCCCCTTCTCTCAAAGATTTTGCAACTAAAAACCCCTTGCCGGGCCAGGCCATCGAATACCGCAGTATCGAAGCGGGCGCAAGGGGTTTTGCAAACCTGAGAGAGGCGCGTTAAATTCGCGCAAAGTCAGGCTAATGAACCACTCTTAGCACCACATCCTCGGCGGGCCTGTGCTTAGTAGCACAGATTAAGTTCCTCTTAACAAGGAACACCGGCTGTCTTTGGCGTGGACAGGAGTTTTATTTATTTTTCTTTTCAAGCTTGCCAGATGCACGTCCCAAAGGACGAAACTGCATCTGGCATATTATACCACATCTCAATTCGAGATACTAATTTTGGTAGGGGCGCAATTTATTGCGTCCATTTGGGTTTGATAAATCAAACCCCTACCCAACAAAGATATTAAGCGCCAATCTCGGACAGGGTCGGGTTTACATCCAGGCTGATGCCAGGACCCATCGTACTGGTCAGGGTAATGGTGCGAATATAAATACCTTTTGCTCCGGCAGGCTTGTTGCGAACCACTGCATCGAGCAGGGCAGTAACATTTTCCTTAATCTGATGCTCATCGAAGCTCAGTTTGCCAACGCCGACGTGAACCAATCCAGTTTTGTTCTCGGTGCGGAACTCAACTTTACCGCGCCGCACTTCCTGAATAACCCGGCCCAGGTCGTTCGGTTGGGCAATCGTACCGCTCTTGGGGTTCGGCATCAAACCGCGCCGACCAAGCGTTTTACCCAGACGACCAACTTTAGCCATCTGCTCCGGCGTGGCAATCGCGATGTCGAAATCCACCCAGCCGCCTTCAATCTGCTTAATCAAATCGTCGCTGCCGACAAAATCCGCTCCGGCCTGGCGTGCAATCGTTTCGCCTTCGCCCTGGGTGAAAACCAGAATACGAACTTGCTTGCCCGTACCGTGCGGCAAACTGGTAGTGCTACGCAGAACTTGATCGGCGTGGCGCACATCTAACCCGGTACGAATATGCACCTCAACAGTCGGGTCAAACTTGGCGTAACTGGTCTTTTTCAAAATCGCAATCGCCTCATCCACGCCGTAGACTTTATCTTCGTCTACCAGCTTGGCGACTTCATTATACTTCTTGCCGTGTTTTGGCATTTCAAACCTCCTCGTGGTCATGCGGGCGTATTGCCCTCCCACCTGTTTTTAGTTTCAAGTTCTAGATTTCAAGTTTAAGGTTATAGTTCCCTGTCTCGTTTTCTAACCCGAAACTTGAAACCTGGAACTTGAAACTTCTTAATTTAGTCAACGAGCGTAATGCCCATACTGCGGGCCGTGCCTGTCACCATAGACTCTGCCGCGTCAATATCGTTGGCGTTCAGGTCTTTCATTTTGGTTTCGGCGATGGTACGCAGTTGCTGCTTGGTAATTTTGCCGACCTTTTCCTTGTTGGGCTTACCACTACCTTTATCCACTGCGGCAGCTTTGCGTAGCATATCGGCTACGGGCGGTGTCTTGGTGATAAAGGTAAAGGAGCGGTCTTCAAAAACCGTGATTTCAACTGGAATAATCTGGCCCACCTGCTGCGCGGTGCGCTCGTTATATTCCTTAACGAAGCCCATCAGGTTGATACCATGCTGACCGAGAGCCGGGCCAACCGGCGGTGCCGGAGTAGCCTTACCCGCCGACAGTTGCAGCTTTACAATTGCTTTTACTTTCTTAGCCACGCTTACATCTCCAATATAGGCTTGGATTTTTTCAAGCCGACTTGGGTTTGATAAATCAAACCCCTACAAAGAACTTCTTAACTAACTTTTTAGCTTTTGAAAATTTTTGCAAAAATTTTCAAAAGCTAAAAAGTAGGAATCACGTTCTGAAAAACTCTCAGAAATCTTCCATAACGTTAAACTATGCGCTCTACCTGCAAGAAGTCGAGTGCCAAAGGCGTTTCACGTCCAAAGATAGAAACCAGTACCGTTATCTTACTCTTGGCAAGGTCAATCGAGTCAATTGCGCCAGTAAATTCGCTGAACGGCCCATCAATAATCTTGACGGCTTGCCCAACCTGGAAGCTGGTCTTGACCTTCGGTGCTTCGGCTTCCATCTGCTTGAGGATACCCAACATCTCGGTATCTTCCAACGGGGTTGGCTTGTTACCACTTCCAACAAAGCTGGTAACACCCTGCGTATTCCGCACGACGTACCAGGATTCGTCGGTCATCATCATTTCGACCAGCACATAGCCGGGGTAAACCTTGCGCTGTACAGTATGACGCTGCCCGTTTTTGATTTCGGTCTCTTCCATGGTCGGCACTTTTATCTGGAAGATTTTGTCGCGCATATCCATTGATTCGATGCGACGTTCCAGCGCCCGCTTTACCTTGTTCTCATAGCCGGAATAAGTATGAACCACATACCAGCGCTTCCCCAAATTTTCTTGCTGGCCCGTACTGGGAGCAAGCGAGGGCCGTACCACCGCTGCGCCATCTTTATCTTTTCCGTCAGCATTAGTCGTAGCTTCGGACGCAGTTGCACCTTCTAGCTCGACTTCTTCTTCCTGGGCTTCTTCGCTCAAAGTTTCTTCCGCCACTTGCAAAAACTCCTTATTACTCAAGAGACTATTCCGCTCTGTCTATAAGATTAGTAACAAAACGGACTAACCACCGAAAAGCGTTTGCATGCCGCTATAGAGCAAAGTCAGCAAAAAGTCGAACGTACCCAGTACTGCCGCCATTACTGCCGACAAAGCGATAACCACAATCGTCAGGTTGCGGATAGTTTTGCGGTCAGGCCAATCTACCTTGACCATTTCGATGCGGGCTTCGTTGGTGAAGCGCACCAGGCCAGGCTCTTGAGTTGGGTCATCCAGTAAAGCTTTTTCAGCCATTCTATTTTTCCTTCCTTACAGAATGCTAGAACATAGAATGATAGGACGCGATAGAATTATTTGGTCTCGCGGTGCAGCATAACCTTGCGCTCGCGCCGACAAAACTTTTTAAACTCCAGCCGGGCCGGGTCGTTGCGCTTGTTCTTGGATGTAGTATAATTGCGCTCTTTGCAGCCGGTGCAGGCCAGGTGAATTACAATGCGGTCTTTCTTGGCAGCCATCTCTTTATCTCTTCCTCTACGATGAACTCACTTTTGTTTCAAGGGTTCAAAGGTCAAAAAAATTCGGGGGTCTTCCCCCAGAACTGCCTTAGTATACCATATTCTTTTTTACTTGTCCAATTTTTTTGGCGGCCAATTGTTCATGGACAAAGCTCACTTAGCTTGACTTTTATGGTACAATCGGTTTAATATTTGAAAGCTCCTCGTGCGTTACGTACAAGATAAACAAAACTAGGCCGGGTATTTTTAGGCGTTCCAACCATTGATTGCGGCCTTATTTACGCTAAAATAGGCACTATGTATAAATAGCGCTCTATTTTGCCCAATCAGTTTGGCAAAATCGCTAAATCTGGTCTAGCAATTACCCTTATCAGGTCAATTTGTAGCAATTGCACCTTTTGAATTTTGGATAAATAGACTGAGGACGAGAAACTATTGCCAGAGCAAGTTAATAACCAGCCAACACTAGACTCTTTGAAAGATGCTTTGAAACTAAAGGCTACTTCGGAAATAGCCATAAAAATAGATCAGGTTTCGATGCGGTATCCAGGGCCGGGCAAAGATGAGGCGGTGCTGGCTCTTGCAGATGTCTCGCTGGATATTCAGCCGGGCGAATTTATTTCGCTGATTGGGCCAAGCGGGTGCGGCAAAACCACCCTTTTGCGGCTGGTAGGCGATTTATTGCAGCCAACTGGCGGCGCGGTAATTATTCGCGGCAAACCGGCAGCCCAGGCCCGTCAGAACCGCGAATATGGCTTTGTGCCGCAAGCGCCGACCCTTTATGATTGGCGCACCGTCCTGAAAAACGTCGAATTGCCCCTCGAAATTATGAATCTTCCCAAAGCCGAACGAAATAAACGGGCCGCCGAATTACTGGCGCTGGTTGGGCTGGGCGAATTTCACAATAAATATCCCTGGCAACTTTCGGGTGGGATGCAGCAGCGCGTTTCGATTGCCCGCGCTCTTTCGTTCAAACCCTCGATTTTGCTGATGGACGAACCTTTTGGCGCGTTGGACGAAATGACCCGCGAACGGCTCAACGGCGAATTGCTCAATATCTGGCACGATACTGGCACGACGATTATTTTTGTGACACACTCGATTCCCGAAGCGGTTTTTCTATCTACTCGCGTGGTGGTAATGTCACCCCGGCCCGGACGCATTTCTAAAATTGTGCCGGTGGATTTGCCTTACCCGCGTGTCTTTGAAACTCGCGAATCGCCGCGCTACTTTGAACTGGTCAGCGAAATTCGCGAAAACCTGCGAGAGTTTCACTAATAGTTTTGAGTTTTGAGTTAGATACGGAACACAGATGAACACGGATTTTTTGAATTCAGGATTTTGATTTGTCCGCGTAAAGTAGTAGCGATTTGCCCAATCGGGCCACTGGCTGCAATCGCTTTATCTTGAACGCACAGACAAGGCGATTGAAGCTTTTTAACAAATTAAGCCGTAAACCAGTGTAGGAGGGGGGCTGCGCCCTCGAAAAGCTCTGGCTTGAGTACAAATCGAGGGCGCAGCCCCCTCCTACACTGGTTGCGCTATTTACGCATTTAATTCTTAAAAACCATAAATCGCTACTAAAACCAAATTCCTGGTAAATTATTTCGGAGTATTTTAGATTGGCGACGGTAAAAACTTCCAGTTCAATAAGTACAAATGAGGCAGTGCTGGTAGCCGAAACAGCCGGGCGGAGTCGTGGGCGCGGTTGGTGGCGGGTGGTCTGGCCTCCTTTGCTCATGGTCGGGATTATCCTGGTGGTCTGGCAGGGCATTGCTATGCTGCTGACCAACGGGTTAGAAGAAGGCACTTTCACCTACCGCCAGCAGCAGAGTATTTTGCCGTCGCCAATCAAAGTTTTTGCGGCGCTGATAACTAATGCCGATGTTTTTCTGGATGCCGGGCGAGTAACGCTGACTAACGCTTTTCTCGGTTTTCTGATTGGCGCGGCGATTGGCTATGGACTGGCTCTTTTGATGATGCAAGCGCGCTGGGTCGAGCGCAGCTTTTATGTCTATATCGTAGCTTCGCAGATGATTCCCGTAATTGCACTTGCGCCGATTCTCTATGGCATTATCAAGGACGAAACTCTACTGAAAATTACCGTCGCGGCGTACTTAACGTTCTTCCCGGTGACGGTCAATGTGCTGAAAGGGCTACGTAGCGTCAATCCGCTCAGTCTCGAACTGATGCAAACTTATGCGGCAAAGCGACGCGAGATTTACACCAAATTACGTATTCCGGCGGCAATGCCTTTCCTGTTCAACGCCCTGAAAATTGCCGCGACGGGCAGCTTAATCGGCGCGATTGTTTCGGAACTAATGGGTGGTAACGAAGGTCTGGGCGTACTGATTGTGAAATTGCAGTACACTTCCTACGCCGCCAGCGACAAGCTCTGGGCGCTGATTATCGAAGCGGCGGTTATCGGGATGCTTTTCTTCTTCGCCATCAGTTTGCTAGAGCGCATACTCGTCCCCTGGCAACCAGAGTTCAGGAAGAAGAACTGACGCTTACGATTTACGATTTACGATTTACGATTTACGATTTACGATTTACGATTTACGATTGGTAGTAGCGATTTCAATCGCTTTCGGATGTGTTCAATATTAAGAGCGATTTCAATCGCTACTACTATGGCAAACTGAGTGGGTTATTGAACCGACATCTGACGTAGGGGCGAATGGCATACGCCCTGTTGACCTGGCACAGCGTTCAAGGGCGTATGCCATTCGCCCCTACGCTAAACTCTTTTCGGTACTGGCTGTAATCAGGCTAAAATCAAGGTTTGACAATTAAGGAAAAGATGACAACTGCGGAACGGGTTTCGACAAGTAAATCAAGTTGGCGCTGGCTACAGCTAATTGTGCCGCCCTTGCTGACGGCGGTGGTGGTGTTGCTGCTGTGGCAATTTCAGGTTATTCACGCCATCCTGAATATCAAGACGTTTCAGTTGCCGTTACCGACCCAGATAATTGAATCGGCGGGCAACCGAAGCCGCGATTTATGGATTGGCACGAACTATACCTTGCTGGAAGCGGTGCTGGGGCTGGCGATTGGCTCGGCAGTCGGTTTTATTATGGCGCTGCTGTTCGTCTGGTTCGATTTTGCGCGGCGCGGCCTGATGCCGATAGCTATCACCACTAACGCCATCCCGATTGTGGCGTTTGTGCCGATTATGAGCCGCTGGTTTGGCTTCGACCAGCCCACCCGTATTGCAGTCGTCACCATGATGACCTTTGCCCCGATGGTGGTGAGTGCCTACAAAGGGCTAACCTCGCTGGATAACAATAGCTTTGATTTGATGCACACTTACGCCGCCAGCCGGGTGCAGGTTTTTACCAAGTTGCGTTTGCCCAGCAGCCTGCCGTATGTTTTTAGCGCCCTGAAAGTTGGGACAACCGCTTCAATGATTGGCGCGGTGGTGGCGGAATTTTTTAACTCCGCCGGGGGTATCGGCAAACTGATTGCCAACAATATTCAAAGCGGCGATTTTGCACTGGCCTGGTGCGGTGTAATTATCGTAACGCTGATGGGCCTGGGCCTTTATCTAGTCGTCGGCCTGATTGAGCGCCTGTTAGTTCCCTGGCAAAGCACCTACCGAGCGAAAGATTAAGAACAGTTCCAAGTTCCAAGTTCAAGGATAAATCCCTAATTTGAAACATATCGTTTCCGCAAAAGTGACCAAGTTGGAAGTTTAGCGTTTTATGGAGGAGTAAGTTATATGACGAGTCGAAAGAGTTTCCGCGTTTTGGCTTTCGGAATGTTGATTGCACTGTTAGCGCTAACGCTGGCAGCTTGCGGCGACCCCACCGCCACCCCTGCCCCGGCAGCAACTACGGCAGCAGCGGCAAAAGCTACCGCCGCTGGTGCGGCGACCACCGCCGCACCAGCCGCAAGCGGACAACTAACCAAAGTGAAGTTACAACTGAAATGGCTGCATCAGGCCCAATTCGCGGGCTACTACGTTGCCGCCGACAAGGGTTACTATAAAGACATGGGCCTAGATGTCGAGATTCTGCCGGGTGGTCCGGACGTAGTGCCGAGCCAGAAGGTTTTGACTGGCGCGGCAGATATTGGGATTGACTGGGTAGGTAGCCTTTTGGCGAACCGCGACAAGGGTCAGCCGTTGGTGGACATCGGTCAGTTCTACCAGTCGAGCGGGATGTTGCTTATCAGCAAGAAATCCGCCAACATCAAGTCGGTTGCCGATTTGAAGGGCAAGAAGGTCGGTGTCTGGACGGGCGGCAACGAGTACGAGTTCCGGGCGGTGCTGGACAAGTACAAGCTCGACAATTCGATTGACAACAACAAGGACATGACCGTTATCAAGCAGGGCTTTGAGATGGACTCGTTCCTGAACGGCCAGCTTGATGCCGCCAGCGCCATGACCTACAACGAGTATAACGTGGTGCTGGAAGCGGGCGTGAAGCCGGAAGACCTGAACGTGATTAACTACAATACCGAGGGAGTCGGGATGCTGGAAGACCACGTTTTCGTCACTGAGGATACCCTCAAAAACAAGAAGGACGTACTGGCGCGCTTCCTGGCGGCTTCGCAAAAGGGCTGGCAGGATATGGTCAAAGACCAGAACGCCGGAGTGGAAGCGACTATGAAGCGGGCCGACAAAGCTACCACCAACCGCGACCATCAGGTCAGCATGGTCAAGGAAGTGGTCAAGTTGGTCGCGCCGGACGGTCTTGCGCCAGAGAAAATCGGCTTCATTGACGAGGCCAAGTTCAAGACTACTGCCGACATCGCGCTTCAATTCAAGGTTATCTCCAAAGCCGCCCAGAACGCCTACACCAACGATGTGATGCAGGCTGCCGTCGCCATGCTGAAGAAATAACTTTGCTTTTAACCAAAATAGAGCAATAGAAAACCGCCCACCGATTTTAACGCGGTGGGCGGTTTTTTATTATTTCTCAATTTAACCTGAAAAGCAGGTCCCCTCAAAACTTGATTTTACTTCTTTGCAATAAAAATTAAAGTCTTTAAAACCTTGCCAGGGTACTAACCCATCCAGACGGCGGACATTTGCCAAACCTTCTTGAGTTGGCACAAAGAAATAAGGATTTGTGACAGGCATATCAGGGCTTAAAACTAATCTGCCACTCTTTGCAGGATTTGCATATAACCCATGACTGAAGGCAAACCCTTTGGATAAATAAACCAAGTCTACAGTATAGGATAGTCCTTGTTCAGGATTAAAAGCCTTTGCTTCTATATGGCTCGGTTCTCCATAAGCTGTTAAATGTCAACTACTTTGTGGCTCTCGTTGATAACCAATTTAACTTCTCCTTCTACATTGATTAGCATCCAAGCTGCTTTCAGTTTGACCGAAACATTTAGAGGCAAGGCCAGAGCTGGTTTCAAGGAGACTGCCACTGGCCCGGCTTAAAGCTAACCTCTTAAACGGTCGTCTGCCGACCGTGCGACTGCTTCCGCTTCGCGTACAGCTCGCGAGGCTTCCACCGGGTCAATCTGGTGAGGTAGAGCCTCTTGCTGTCTTTGCAGCTCGGAAGACTGGAACTTTAACTCGGCTAACTGCTTCTCACGAGTAAGCCGCGATTGAGAAGGCAATATACCGTAGGGGTTGTGACCGCTATGCGGCTGGTTGTTATTGTCCATTCCTTTGTTCATGTTCATGCCACCCATCATCCCGCCCATCATAAGCAGCATCATAAGAGGACATAAAACCAAGACCAGCAACACGGGGGATGCACCTGCTATTACATTTGGTACTGTCGCAAAACCCACGAGGATTGCTACGACTACCAGAACCAGACCACCAATGATCAGAGTTTTTTTTGATATTTTCATCTTTGCCACCTCCTATGGCTTTGCTACCTAATTTCCCGCTCTTTTACAGCCCGTGTAGGCAGAACTGTACGTTCAATACCAGGTTTGAGCGTAGCGCGGGTATTTTTCTTTTTCTCGCAATTTTATATTAACCTCAGTAACTGAGGCATTGCTGATGAAAAATTGAGGATTAGCTGAGGATTTCGCATAGCTATCAAAAATACCGAAATGATGTAAAGATATGGAGCTACCCGATTCGATATTTTTACCAGATATTCACTTACTTTCACTTCGCTTTTCACCTCTGAAAGCTAAAATGCAGCTGGTAAGTTGTAGGGTATTAGCGTCCTTTCCATTCACATCTGTCGAATTCTTAAACAACGCAGGAAACGTTCAAAAGCAAATCTGGGTCTCTATAATTGGTTTCCAGTTCGCGCTAATGTGTGGTAGCAAACAGACGGCCCTAGCTATATAACTTAGCATGGGTTGGTTAGGATATTATCGGTGCTTTTAACATCTCTCCTGACACGACCAAGCCAAGAGTAGTGACCAGCCGCAACCGTTGTTAGTGAACCACTATTCCTGGATAGAGTTATTTTGCTGACTTTAACCGAATTTTAAGGCGAGTAACAATGCAACGTATCCTGACAATTGACGATGACCGCGCTGTAACGAGCCTGCTCAAGCGTGGCTTGCATTATGAGGGCTATAACGTGGATACGGCGGATTCGGGCGAAGCAGGCTTAGAGATTGCCCGCGAAAACAACCCGGATTTGGTAATCCTGGACGTTATGATGAGTGGAATGGATGGTCTGGAAGTGTTACGCCGCCTACGTGCTGCGGACAGTAAGTTACCGGTGCTGATGCTTTCAGCTAAAGATACTCCCGCAGACCAGGTGCAAGGTCTGGATACGGGCGCAGATGACTAGCTGATGATTAAGCCTTTTACTTTTGAAGTGCTGGTGGCCCACGTAAGGGCTTTACTAAGAAGGCAAGAGGCGGTAGAAGAAGGTATTCAAATGAATATGACTAAGAAACTCACTAGAACAAATACAGGACGGTTGGCTCTTTTCAGCACGATTGTAACGGTATTTTTATTAGTAGCGTGTGGTGATACTATTACTACCACAGTTGCAGGCCCGGCACTTGCTGGGGCGACAGTTACTGCTCCTAATACTACCGGGGCTATGATGGGCCAAACATCGGGGACGATGATGCAAACGCCAGGGGCTATGATGGGAACGGGTGGCAATAATCCTGGAACAGCCAAACTACTAACCGCGAACGAAGCAAAAGAAGCCGTTACTGGCTATTTAACCCAGCTGGGAAATAAGGATTTGGCGATTGATGAGATAATGATTTTTGATAACAATGCTTACGTAGCCATTAAGGACACTAAAACTGGTATCGGAGCTTTCGAGTTACTGGTAAACCCGGCGAACAAGGCGGTTTTTCCTGAATATGGCCCAAACATGATGTGGAACTTGGTTTATGGCTATATGTCAGGCAATGGTGCTAACGGGATGATGGGCCAGCAAATGAGCCAAATGATGGGTAACGGTACTAATGGCATGATGGGCAATGGTAACAACGGGATGATGGGGAGTATTGGCGCGATAAGTAAGGAAGCCATCCAGCCTGGAAAAATGTCGGTGAGCGCGGAACAGGCTCTCCAGATTGCCCAGACCTATCTGAATAAAGCTTATCCAGGAGTGCAGGTCGGAGCGAAAGCGGATGAATATCCGGGCTACTATACCATAGACGTGCAAAAACAGGGTAAGCTTAGTGGAATGTTGAGTGTAAACGGTTTTACTGGTCAGGTCTGGTATCACACCTGGCACGGTCAATTCTTGGAGATGACCGATTTCGGCAAGTAGTTTCAAGCGAGCATAAACAGGTGGGTAAGCAAAGTAGACCCAACCTATCTGCTGGTAGTGGAATGAGCGATATGCCAGGTATGGGTGGTAGTGGCAGCGCTCAAACAACCAAACCCGACGATGGGGCAGAGCTTTATATGTTAAAACTGCTAGTCAAAAACCAGGTTCAATATGACCGGGTTATTCCTCAAACTTTATCCACCATCGCACCTTTTGATACGCGAGCCAGTGCTACGAACCGCTTTAGCTTATCGCAAGGGATGGGTACAATGGGGCAAGGGGGTGGAACGACCATGCAGTGGTTAATCAATGGCAAAACTTTCAGTCTGAACGATTATTTGCTGACGGTAAAGAGAAATAGCACCGAAATCTGGGAGTTTCATAACGAAACCCAGAGTATGCCTCACCCAATGCACATTCACGGTTTTTCTTTTCAGGTACTGGAAAGACAAAACAGCCCGGCCCAGCTTAAGACCCTGGCAACTTATAGTCAAGGAAGATTAGCAACAGATTTGGGTTGGAAAGATACAGTTCTGATTTGGCCGGGCGAAACGGTGAGGATCGGCATTAATTTTTCCCACAACTTCGAGGGTGTGCAAACTTATGTTACGCATTGTCACGTCCTGGAACATGAAGACGGCGGCATGATGTTCAACTATAAAGTGGCTTAACCAGTTAAGGGCTACATATAACTGTGCGCTTCCTTTTGCTTTCAGTAGGGTTTTAGTTTGCGTAATTGAGTACCGCTCACTCCTCAGCTAATATTCAAGACCGTAAAAACTTCGGCTAGAGGTACTCCTAAAGCTGCTCCGATAGTGGCGGCGCGTTCCCGCCAGCTTTGTTTCAATTCCTCGGAAGAAACGGTCTGAGAGGTATGCGCTAAACGAGCTTGAAGTTTGCGTTCAAAGGAGGCACTGATGTCTACCACTCTGTTAGCTTCACTGCTGGCAAAAAGCCAGGCTTGGTGGACCGCGTGAGGCGCTAATCCGGCTTGCACCTGTTCATTAAAACTGAGAGGGTCGCGAGCAAGAGGATAAATGGCATCAAGGGCGGCTCGTCCTACTATTCGATGGTCGCGGTGGCTCAGGTAGGATGGCAGTGGGTGTTCGGGGTCGTGGGTGAATAATACTTCGCTCCGCCAGCGTCTAATCCATTCGACCAAATCGCGGCGCAGGGCCTGGTTATTTTCGACTTCCCCATCCTCATATCGTAAAAACCTCACCTCAGCTATCCCTAATCGTGCGGCGGCCACCAACGCCTCCTGTTCACGTTGAGTGCCTACCTGCTGCCGAGTGGCATGAGAATTACTTGAACCACTTTGTCCTGAAGTTACCAGCAAGATACGAACGCTTGCGCCCTGGTCAATTGCCAGAGCTAGAGTACCCGCACACCAGCTTTCAATATCGTCAGGATGAGCCGCCACCGCCATAATTGAGGTGGTCTTGGGAGCCGCTACCAGTTGCATATTTTAGTTTCCCTCATTTCCGTAAAGTAGTTTTGCATTTATCTTATTGTGAACAGTAAAACATCTTTAGAAGCTTCATTCTTACTCTTATTCTTCAGGGCTGTTCCGGCTTGTTATTAGACGCTGACACCTGTTTAGCCAGCCGTTCGCTGCCCAATAAACCCACTCTGATAGTCGCGGATTGACCAGTATTGCTTTGTGTCAGGTGCAATTCCAATCTGACCCGTTCAAAATATTGTACCAGTAGTCCGGCTTCGTAAAAAGGTTTTGAGATTGGGTAGCCAAAAATAGTCCTACTGAGGGCGACTCGAAGTTATGTGAGACTGAGAGAGATACCACATCCCAGCGGCAACATGATCATATGCAGCAATTCCAGACCCACTAACCACAGGCTCACGCTGCCACCTACTAACCCACTTGCCTTGAACCAGGCTTGAATTGACCATTGAGTCGTTTCGCTATTTGGTAAACTACCAATTTCAATCAGTCGGTTAACGCGCTGCTCAGTCAAGTTATCATCAGTGGTAGCGTAGGTCGCCAGACCAGGAGGGTTAAACCCAATTGTTTTGCGGCCTACACCCTGATTATCTTTGACCACCAATTCCTCCCAAACTTTTAGCAAAGCATCCGCCAGAGCCAGGGCCATCGGCTGACCGCCTAACCGAGCTACCTGAGCATCGCAGGACAACTCCTGTTCCACTTGCAACATTACAAAGAACCTGCGACCCAGCGGCAGATAGAAAAAGGCCAATTGCCACCAGCTTGCCAGCCAGATAACCCAAAAATCCTTGCGGGCCAAATGAGCTTCTTCGTGCCAAATGACCGCTCTTAGTTCTTCCTCTTCGAGTTGACCCACCAGCCCGGTAGATAAAATTACCAAAGAGCGCATTCCCGGCCATAAACCAGGTAAGTTAAAAGCAAAGGGACTAAGACTATACCAAAGGCGGATAATTGGCTTTTTATAGCTATCATGCGCTAATTCGACCAATCCTTGCGGGGCTTCCCAGGTTCGCTGGAGAGTGTAAAAATAGAGCCAGCCTAACCTTCCTAAATTAAGGAAGAAAGCTGCTACCAAAGGGGTCACAACCACCGCCATTCCGACCAGGGCTATAAGCCACTCCTGGTGTACTTCGTGGTCGGCATAGTGATTAGCTTGGGGACTAATTACGGTTGGCAACATTGTGAGCGAAAATAACACTAACACCGAGACCGGCATTGTAAGAGCTAATATTTGCCAACAGCGACGGAGTTTCCAGTCTTTCAGCCGGGCAAGCACTATAAGAGCTAACTTTTGGCTTACTAATACCAGGCCCAGGCTGACTATCAGAAATAACAGATGCATCATTACTGGCACAACCTCCTAATCCTCTAAATTAGTCGGTGTAGTCAAATCTGTGTCGTCTTTTTTAGCCTTATCAGCAATTTTTAATTTCGCTTTGCCTACTTTGGATTTAAGAGCCGAAATCCGCTCGGCCATTTCACCCTCGGCCATTCGTTGTAGATGATTTTCAGTAGTATGCGAAAAGCTTACTAAAAGATTTTCAAGGATGCGCGCAACAAAATTATCGATAAATTCCGCTTTGCTCAAAATTGGGGTGTATAGATAGGCATTTTCCAACTTTTTAGCCCGTAAAAGATGTTTCCGAGCCAGGCGCGCCATGGTGGTCATTATGGTGGTATAGGCCACATAACGCTTTTGCCAAAAGGCTTCGTAGACCTCACGCACGGTAACGTCAGGAGTACCTTGAGCCGCCTTCTCCCACAAATACTCCATTATATCAGCCTCTAAATCCCCCAACACTTTGCGAACACCTTCGCGGTCAGGTCGAAAAACCGAAATCTCTGGCTCCTCCTCCTCGCTCAGGTTGCCTTCATTCAAATTTAAAAGGTTCGCCTCTTCTGGCTCAGAAGTTTGGAGCAAAGGATTTTGTGAATCTTTGGCTTTTCTAGTCATGATTATCATCCTATTAATGATCAGACCTGGCAAATTGTTATTGCTCTAAAATTGACCTGATTATTCTGTTACAATTGATTTGACAGGCAGAAGATAAAAAGTATCCCCGCCATATCAGTGCCGCCGCTCAAGAACTCACTATTACACCCAATTATAATACCTGGCTCTTACTACCGTCAATAATACTAAGCTTGATTTTTGTAAAGGTAGCATGAATTCACCTCAAGGAAGAATTTTTGGTTAAAACTTTCCTTACATGATACCATCTAAATCCGAACAAGATAGTTTGGCTAAATACCATTTTAACCTCATAGCTAATACGAATGAGAATATACACGATTCGATCCCTTTACGTTTGGTTAACCAAATAACAATTCACTAATCTGATCTTTTAATGACTGAATTATGACTGCCCATTATCAGAGATTCAACCCAGTTTTGAAAAAATGGAATATAACGGAATAGAATGAAACCATGTGTACTGTTCAGCCACATCAGCCCCCTGGCCTGTTCTTAACACATCGCGACCAGACAAGCTAAATAAAATAATGTTTGTTATAGTCATACTAATCTATATACTTTGTATTATAAGGCGATAGAATTTATAAGATTACGTTGCTTAAACTATATATAATACAATAAATGTGTGGGCATTCTTTGGATAACTCTGTTCTTAATAGAATTAAATAGTGAATGGCTTGTCTTGACCGGAGTAGCCCTGTCTGTCCACTTTTTAGCTGAAAATAAGCCAGCCTAATTCCTCCCCCCCGGCCTACACCGACCTCGGCGACCTTAGCGAAGCTCTATTGAATTGATAGGACAGAAAGTTACCCTGGCTCGACCTCGCCTCTAACTCGCCCGTTGAGGCATTGGTCGCTGTTCTCGCCTGGCTTCTTGCTGGATCAGTTTGAAATAGTCCGCCAACGCTAGTTCTTGTGGCTCTGGGTAAACTCCACAGCACTGGTTCATTCTGTGGGGGTGCCGAATTGAAACGCCTGAGCCATTTTTTGACAAAAGTACGGAACGACCGATGAAATGCATCAGTTGGGGGATGGTGTTACTCAGGATGTTGCTGGTGCAGGGCGAGCAAATTACAATGGGAGTATTTAATCACCCGAATTAACGAGTAAGGATTTTTGATAGACCCAACCCAAAGCGATGCACAGGTCTGGCGGTATCAAAACATCAAACAAATCGGGCATGGCGGCTGGAAACTAGCCGAGATTAGCTTAGTTGAAGGACAAAAGGGAAATTTCTATGCCTTCTTCAAAAGACAATTGCCAAATGAGCATTAGTTTTGCCCTCGGTTTTGTCATCTGGGAGTCATGTTGGTAAGGCATAATTGTTATTGAAAGCAAGCCAGTCTGGAATTTCCCCTGGCGATAATCTGGCAGCAAAAGCAGTTGCGTACTCAGTTTAACTTACTATCTTGCAAACCCAAAGGAAGGATATTACTCTCAATGTTACTATGGCAAGCTCTTGTTCTCGGGGTACTTCAAGGTGTTTCGGAACTCTTTCCGGTTAGCAGTTTAGCCCACACTATTCTTATCCCGGCTCTCCTGGGCTGGGGAATTGACCAGGAGGCCACTAACTTCCTCTCTTTTGTGGTAGCTTTACATCTGGCGACCGCTATCGCTCTAGTGGTTTACTTCTGGCAAGACTGGCGGGCAGTCTTTGGAGCTTATGTTGGCAGCGTCCGCCGACGTAAGATGGTGTATGATCAGACCAGTAAATTTGCCTGGCTACTGGTAGTCGGTACAGTCGTGGTTGGCGTGGTTGGGCTGATTTTTGAGAAGCAACTCCGCAAATTCTTTGAAGACCCTAAATTATTTTGGTTAGTCGCGGTTTTCCTTATTCTCAACGGCGGGGTAATGCTTTACGGTGAATATTTACGTAAACGGGCTACCGCTCAGACCGCTCCTGTCCCTACGCCTAACAAGGTGGGTGTCGCGGCGGGCAATCGAGCAGATGCAGGGGACAATCAAGCCAGGGTTACGAACGAAGCCACCCAGCCACGTAAGCAAGTGGAAGAATTGTCCTTTGGACAAGCTGGTGGAATTGGCGCGGCTCAGGCACTGGCTTTATTGCCGGGTATTTCGCGTAGTGGAGTGACAATGGTGGGGGGCTTACTGGCCGGGTTAATGCACGAAGCCGCCGCCCGTTTCTCCTTTATGCTGGCTACCCCAGTGATTGGCCTAGCTGCGCTCTTAAAAGTGCCGGACTTATTTAAGCCACAGGCCCGCGATATGCTTGGCCCTACGGCTCTGGCCGCAATCTTGGCCGGAATTACGGCCTACTTGAGCGTGCGTTTTCTGATGCGCTATTTTGAGACTAAACGCCTCAGCCCCTTTGGTTATTACTGTGTGGCATTCGGTCTGGTGGCCTTAGTAGTGCTTCAGTTACGCGGTTAATTTTGGGTTTTTCAGGTTTGCGACTGCCTCAACCGTTTTGTAGTAATATACTTATTACTTATACAGAAGATTGTTCGGGGTGGTCGCTCAAGTTAGGGTTAGACCGAGTTTAATTATGCGTGTCCTATTGGTAGAAGATAATCACCGTCTCAATCATTCGCTCAAAATGAGCCTGATTGAAGAAGGTTATGCGGTAGATGTAGCCTACGATGGGGAGGAAGGTCAGGCTCTAGCCGAAGTTACACCTTATGACGCAATCATTTTAGACCTAATGTTACCCAAAAAGGATGGCCTG
>JBBQXW010000008.1:0-55653 GCA_038209275.1 Chloroflexia bacterium
GACAAATTGGAAAAAGTGGTCAATGCCTATAAAAGCAACCCGGCAGTTGGTTGCTGTTTGCACCAGATGTTGCCCGTTTCCAAAACCGGCGAACCGATCAGCAAACCGTTGCCCGATGACCTGGAGGCTGGCTGGCTTGGCCCGCAAGTACTTGGCAATGGCCTGTTTGGGACGGCCCTTTCCACTTCTGGCGTTTCGCTACGCCGACAGGTAGCCAAATGTGTCTTTCCGCTTCCGGCAGAGTTTTTGCAAATTTATTACAAGCGTGGCGCGCCCACCGATATGTACATGTTAGGGGTGGCCCGCTTGATTACCGAAGTCAATGTTCTGCCCGAAGTGCTGGTCAAATATCGTTTTCACGGTACTAACGATGGCAGCGCCCTGACCCCAACGGTCAAGTCCGTCACCCAAATTCTGGAACATACTCATACGGTCTACGGTTTCCTGTATCAATTTGTCGAGAAGTACTACGGCAAAACTATTGCCGATTCTGTTCACCTGGAAGATTCCGAATCTTACTGGGAACACTTGCTGGGCCTGTATGTGTTGCAGCATAAGCCTCAGAACGGTATTCGCGGCTATAGTGTAGATGTTGTGCTGACGCATGTTCCCGCGTCGCGCCGCAAAACTATCTGGAAGATTATTCTGGCGTTGCCGCCTTTTCTGGGAGAACAGGCTTTCAAAGCCTGGTGGGGTTTCTCTCCCTGGAAAAAAATCTTCCGCCCGGTCTGGCGCTTGCTCCGTGTGAAATAGGAACATAAAAAAGGGAAATAAAAGAAACTGGCAACACTGCCAGTTTCTTTTATTTCCCTGTTATGCTGAAATCAGGCTTTTAAGTCAGTTTATATACTCGATTTCTTACTGCCACCTTTGCCGTTGCCGTTGCCATTGCCATTGCCACCATTGCCACCGCCATTGCCATTATTCCCGTTGCCATTACCATTCCCCGCGTTGCCATTACCATTCCCGTTATTGCCATTGCCGCCATTGCCACCATTGCCATTGCCGTTGCCGTTCCCATTATTGCCATTGCCACCATTGCCGTTGCCGTTGCCGTTATTCCCACTGCCATTGCCGTTGCCATTACTGCCGTTGCCGTTGCCGTTATTCCCACTACCATTCCCGTTGCCGTTGCCATTCCCGCCGTTGCAATTGGGATTACCATTTCCATTACAATTTTTGGTGCCGCCGCCATTGGTGCTGCCACCGCCGACACTTGGGTTGGTCAGGAAGGAACCAGAACCGTTGCCACTGGGCGATGGAGTTGAATTTGGCGACGGCGTAATACCCGGCGGCAAATTTATCGGAGGAAGCGCTGCAATTGTTGGTAGTGGCGGTAGCGTCGGTAAAACAATTATTGGGCTAGTGGCAGTTGGGGACGGATTAGTTGGTCGAGGCGTAGGGGTAGGCGTTTTATTGGGAACAGGCGTAGGCGTAGGAACGACGGGTGTATGTGTGGGTGTTGGCGCGGGCGTATGTGTAGCAGTTGGTGCGGGAGTAGCTATGGCGGTTGGTGCGGGAGTAGCTATGGCGGTTGGCTCAGTGCCTCCCGCAGGTGTAGTTGGCGAAGCTGTAGGCGTTTTATTAACTGGTACAGTAGGTGTCATCGTCGGCTCTACTGGTTGAGTGATAGTTGCCGTTGGTGAAGTAACCGGCGTAACAGTAGTGGGTGTGCCTATTTTATCACCAGGGTTAGCTGTAGGTTCTGGGGCAGGAGTTTGAGTAGACGGAGGCGGTGTGAATGTAGGCCGAGGCTGTATTGTTGGGATAGGTGTACTGGTTGCAACTGGCGGCGTGGTTCGTGAAATCGGCGCAGTAGACTGAACCGGAGCTGGCGTGGCAGTTGAAACTGCATCAGGTGTAGGTTGTTTTGCCGATGGCGCTGTATTCACTGGAACGGTTGCCGTTGCAGCCTCAGTTGTCGGCGGACTATTAGGTGTCGGAGCGGACGCAGTGGCATTAGGACTACCACCAGGAACGGCGGAGGTATTGTTAGGAATAGTCGTTGCGTTAGAGCCGAACGATGTTGGTGGCACCGGCGTAGGAGTAGCCGACGCGGTGGTGCTGGTCGCTGCATCGGTAGTAACGATTAATCCAGGTCTAGCAGTGACGGTAGCATTTGGGGTCGGCGAAGTAATCGGAGCAGTCGAAAGCTGTAGCTGTTTTTGGCCTTCCTCTAACTTATTCATTGCTTCGTCGAGCTTAGTAATTGCTCCAGCAGGCAAGGGCAACTTGGTTTGAGTCAGCGACTTAACCTGAGTTTGTTGCTGCTCAAGCGTAGTTTTCAGGGTGGCAAAAGCAGTTTTATTTACCTTGCCGAGTGCATTTACACTTTCCTTAATAGCCGCAGTATATGCTTCAATTGCTGGCAGTATTTTGTAGAGTTTACCAGACCGTTGCAACGCCTCTATTTCATCTAGCCGACGCTGGGCATACGCTAACTGGGCAATAACTCGTTTTTCCTCGGATGTAGCCAGATTTTGATCGAAGTGTTCGAGCCAGAGTTTGGTGTTGTAGAGTGTATCGCCCGGTTCGCTGGCGTAGATTGCCCCGGTGAAAGCCCCAAAGAATAAGATAAAGGCAAGAATAACCGCCGCTACCCGCGATAAGGGCTGCCGTAGCCAGCCAATCCGAGGCGCACGCCGCGCCGCCCGGAAGCGAAGAACTTCAGGTAGCGTGCCACTATCGGCGGCACCGCCATCGGTTAGGTTTTGGCTGGTGGCTTTTTCCGGCGTTAGTGGCTCTGTACCGCTATCGGCGGCATCAGAACTAGAACCAGCCTTTATTTGGGCGCTTAAGGTGGCCCAACCTGCCTCAAGGTCGGGTATGGGGACAGCGAGAAATTCCTGGTCAAATTCGTTGCTGACGGTTTGGAGGCCAACGGCTACCTGAAGAAGCGGGCCGATTTCATCCCAAACCTGGGCATAGCGAATAGCACAGCTTTCGAGGGTTTCTTCCCCGCGCTCTAATTTTTCCAGGGCTTCGTTTAGTAGAAGTTCGCTATCAGGCTTCGCCATATAGCACCTCCTCATCTACCAAACGTCGCAGGGCTTGTAATGCTCTGAACTGAATTGTACGAATAGCCCCCTCGTTCTTACCCAGCAACCGTGCTACCTCGCTGTGGTCACGCCGTTCAATAAAACGCAGGTAAATAACTTGTTGTTGCTCTTCCTTCAAATTGAGGATAGCCTCGCGGAGCGCTTCGTTCCGCCATTTCTTTTCCATCTCGCTCTCAGGATTAACCACCATTGGCCCGGCATCCGCCGCTTCTCCCATATTATCATCTATGCTGGTTTCAGCGCGGCGCGAGTGATTGCGATAGTGGTTGACCAACAAATTGTGAGCAATGGTATAGAGCCAGGCGTTAAACGGCACCTGCCCAGGCCGGAACCGACCAATTGAGCGCCAGGCGTTCAAAAAGACCTGTCCTGCCAAATCTTCTGCATCGGGCGCGGAACGCAGCCGGAAAAACACATAGCGATAAATCAGGCTGTAATAGCGTCGGTAAAGTTCTCCAAACGCTTCTACATTCCCACTTACAGCTGCTTCAACTAGCTTTCGCACCTCGCTATTGGCGCTATCAGCTGTTGTATTTTCTAGCTGATTTTCGTCTCCGGCCATTTGCCTCGTCGCTATAATAATTAGATATAGCATCGAGTTGCATATATATACACCCGATACTCGATTTTGTTACAAGGAAAATAATCCTGTTATTCTCTGGATTTCTGCGTACAAAGCTAACTTAGCATACAAAAGGCCATGCTTTGCTTGCAAATGCTGACAAAACCCTGATAAAACAATAAAACTTAGCTAAACTTAGTCAAGACAGGGGTACAAATAGTATATTACTCAGGAACTCATAATACCACATCTAACTTCAAGTTACAATGCAAAGAAAAATTTACATTTTAGATTTTAGGCTTCCAAATCGCCCAAAGCTCTAAAGCATCAGTGACTATAGTCACTGATGCTTTAGAACTTTGTTCAGTAAAACTTTATATCGAACAAGTTTACTCAGGTGGATTGTATGAAGTCATTTCGCCCCAATTAGCGCCATATTTCAGGTCGGCTTTGAGCGGCACGTTGAGCGTGACCACGCTTTCCATATTATCTTTGACTAACCGGGCGATTATGGGCAGTTCGCTTTCGGGAATTTCAAACACCAGTTCATCATGAACCTGAAGCAAGAGTTTGCTTTGAAGTTTTTTGGCTTGCATCTCGACATAAATTCGGTTCATCGCCATTTTGACAATATCGGCAGCAGTACCCTGAATCGGCATATTGATAGCCTGCCGCTCGGCTTCTTGCCGTATCACGGCGGCAGAAGCGTTTAATTCGGGCATATAGCGGCGGCGACCATAAAGAGTCTGGACGTAACCCTTCTGGCGGGCTTCATCGGGGGTTTTGTCCAGGTAGGCTTTGATGTTGGGGTAGCGCTCGTTATACTGCTTGATAAACTCGGCAGCTTCTTTGTAACCCATCTCGGTACGGCTGGCAAGACCGTGTGCGCTCAAGCCGTAAATGATGCCAAAGTTGATGGTTTTAGCCAGTCGGCGCATTGCCGGGGTCACATGCTCTAGTTCCACGCCAAAGACATCCGACGCGGTGGCGGCGTGAATATCGCGGTCGTGCTGGAAAGCGTCCACCAGGCGCGGGTCGGCGGTAAAATGGGCCAGCAAGCGCAACTCGATTTGGGAGTAATCGGCGGCAAATAGCAACGTTTTTTCGTTAAAGAGTCGGTGCGACGAGGTATTATCGGCAATAAAAGCTTTGCGTACTTCGCGCCCGATTTCGGAGCGAATCGGAATATTTTGCAAATTGGGGTCGTTGCTGGAAATTCGGCCTGTGCTAGAGCCGATTTGCTGGAATGAGGTGTGAATCCGCCCGGTTACGGGGTTCACCAGCATTGGCAGGCTATCTACGTAAGTAGATTTGAGCTTACCAAGCTGGCGATATTCAAGTACCTGTCCGACGACGGGGTGCTGTTCGCGCAAGGCTTCGAGAACTTCTTTGCTGGTCGAGAATTTTTTGGTGGCGGTTTTCTTGCCGCCCTGCAAGCCGAGCTTGCCAAACAGCACCGTGCCTAGCTGGTCGGGCGAATTAATATTAAATTCGCCGCCCGCTACTTTATAAATTTCTTCTTCCAGCGCGGCCATTTCTTTAGCTAAGTAGCGCGAGATTTCGCCCAATCGCTCAACTGCGACGGACACGCCGCACAGTTCCATTGTGCAAAGAACTGGAACGAGCGGCATTTCTACTTCATGGTAAAGTTTGGCTAATCCGGCTTGCTCTAAATCGGGCTTGAGGTTATCGGCCAGCCGTAGCGTCATATCGGCATCGGCGCAGGCGTAAGGCGTGACTAGCTCAAGGCTGATTTTGTCCATTGTCGTCTGTTGCTTGCCCTTACCAATTAGCTCCTGAATGTGGGTCATCTCTTCGCCCAGGCGGTTGAAGGCCAAATCTTTCAGGCCGGATTTATTTATCCCAACCATCTGGGCGGCTATCATTACATCAAAATTTATTTTGACCTGTTTTACATCAATGCCGTGCCGGTGCAAAATCGCTAAATCAAATTTAGCGTGATGGGCGATTTTCTCGATTTTCTCATCAGAGAAAAGTGGCGCAAGCAATTCGCAGACTTTTTCCCATTCAAGCTGACCCGCTTCAGGACGGCTATCCCCTTCCGGGCTATGGTTGAAGGGCAGGTAATACGATTCTTTTAAGGCGGGCGCAACAGACATGCCGACCAGTTTCGCCCCAACCTGTACCAGACTGTTAGTTTCGGTATCGAAGGCAAAGCGTCCCGTCTCGCGAACCCGACTGACCAGCGTTTTGACTTCATCCAGTTGGGTGAGTGCCTGATATTTAACGTCGGCGGGCAGCACCGCTTCACTATTAGTGGCTTCTGACCCCAAATGTAGGCTGTCCGGCTCACGGTCTACATCGAACATGGCGAGTTGCCCGAAGCCATTGGATTTGGGGGCTTTGGCTGATTTAGCCGAAGCGGGCGCTTCGGTAGCACCGTTTGCGCCCGGTAATTTATCTACCTTTGCCACCAGGCTGTTAAATTCGAGTTCACGGAAAAGCTCTACTACCCGCGCCCGGTCAATCTGGTGCGCTTTGGCTTTTTCCAGATTAAGTTCGAGTGGCACTTCGGTAACGATAGTGGCGAGACGCTTGCTTTGATAGCATTGGTCACGGTAGGTTTCTAGCAGAGTTTGGGTTTTGGGCGGCTTTACTTCGTTCAGGTGGGCATAAATGTTTTCGATATGACCAAATTGAGTAATAAGATTAGTGGCGGTTTTTTCGCCCAGGCCGGGAATGTTGGGGATGTTGTCACTTTTGTCGCCAATAATCGCTTTGTAGTCGGGGACAAATTCCGGGCCAAAGCCGTAGCGCTCTTTGACTGCGGCTACATCGTAATAGCGCGTATCCTGAAAGCGGGCGCGTGGGCCAGCCCCCGGCAAAACGGCGCGGGTCTGCTCGTTGACCAGTTGTAGCAAATCGTTGTCGCCCGTAACGATAAGCGTTTCCAGGCCGAGCGGTTGGGCCTGCCGCGCCAGCGTACCGATTACGTCGTCAGCCTCGAAGCCTTCCTGCTCGTAAATATCAATGCCCATCGCCTCGACCACTTCGCGAATACGGGCAATCTGACCGCGCAAATCTTCGGGCATTTCGGCGCGGTTAGCCTTGTAGCTGGCAGCTTCGTCGTGGCGGAAAGTGCGACCCATATCGAAGGTCATTATGATGTAATCGGGCGCTTCGCGGCGCAAAACTTCCAGTAGCATGGCGGTAAAGCCAAACGTAGAATTGGTAATCTCGCCCTTTGCCGTTGCCATTGTAGCGGGCAGGGCGTGGTATGCCCGAAAGATTAGCCCATAACCATCAATTAAAACCAGCCGCTTTGCCTGCTCACCCGCCATTTTTCTCTCCTCGTTCGCTTTTTCTTTTCCACTTACGTCCTGCTTGCTGCCGAATTATACAACAAAAATTTACTCGCCACAGAAAACTCACAGGTTTTCTGCCATTTCTACAGGTTCAGGTAGTAATTAATCTGCAAAGAATTGATGAAGTGCCAGAGGAAGAATCAGAATTTTAAAAACAAGCGACCACACGGCGGATGCCGCATGGTCGTCAAGTGTTTCAACGACCATGCGGCACGGACACGCCGGAGGTCGTAAAGATATTTTTTTAATTTTATCTTTCGGCTACCGGGCGTACCCTAGCCCAGCACAACCTGAATGTGCTTAGTATCCGAGCCGTGCCAGAGCTTGTTAACCATATTCATTGGTAGCTCCTTTCTTGCAGGTCAAAGTGAAAGAGGGATTTTAATAAAAAGACGGTTAGGCCACAACCATCCGAAGTTTTACAGGGGCGCGCCGCCAGACCCTCACACGTCAGGTGACCTAAGCGCCACTCTGCACCTGCTTCTTCTTAAATCTGGCTATAACCTGTGTAACTTCTTAGTTGGTTATACTATATTTTTCGCGTTCTGTCAAGAGGGCGCAGCCCCCTCCTACAAGAAAATGCCGAATTTACAATTGCTCTGGAAAGTTCGATGTTGGGACTTGACAGAAAACAGTTATTAGTATAACCTAATAAAAATCCTTACCTAATACTAAGAAAATTTGAAGAAAGGCGAAAACTATGCCTGAGAAAATAGAGAGTGAGTTGTTAGACGGACTAACCCGGCAGCAGAACCGCTTGACACTGGAACTAACCGAATGGCTGATTGAGCGCTTTTACTGTTTCTCGGAGGATTGCCAGAGTTGTCAGGCGGCGTTGTTGCAGCGCTGGGTCGGTTTGTTGGTGCAAAGCCTGATTGAAGGTGTGCGGAGCGAGCAGCCGGAATTGCTATCTGATTTTGTGGTAGTGTTGCGAACTCATGGGAAAAGTTTCTTTGAGCCGAATATTTGGCGGACGGCGTTGGGGTGGCTAGGGATGCGCTGCCATCGCTTGCTGAAAAACGGGCTTGGTTGTCCGTTGTTTCCTGCTTCAACTTTTCTGGCTGAAGCTGAATTGAGTGACGCTGAACTTTATAGCGAACAGCACGAAACAATTTCCGAGCTACTTGACCGCCTGGATAGGGCGCTTCGGCTTGGGGCGAGTGAATTAGAGCCGCACCAGCCAATGCTGCCCGGTTTGTTTCAGCTTCAAAATTTAGCCGAAGTCCGTTTTAGCTGTAACTTTAATCTGAATTAATCAGGATTTTGGTTTTGGTAGTAGCGATTTGCCCAATCGGGCCACTCGCTGCAATCGCTTTGGATTTGCGTGCAGCCAAAAGCGATTGATGGTCTTTAACGAATTAGTCCATAATCTTTGTAGGATGGGGCTGCGCCCTCGATTTCTGCTCAGGCAAGATTTTTTCGAGGGCATAGCCCTCTCCTACAAGGGTTGCGCTGTTTACGGATTTAATTCTTAAAGACCATAAATCGCTACTACTTTTTCAGTGGCAAGCGAAAAGCTTGTTAATGGCCTGCATTGACCGATTCGTCTTTTACCAAAGTTTGATTGTTGATTTTGAGATTGGCCTGGGCGGTCAGAATAGCCCAAAACAGCCCGTAGACGATAAAAACTGCTCCACCGACATAGGCAAGTAGCAGAGGCGAAACCCCATTTTGCAAAGAAGCGCTCCATATCAGGGTAGAAATAGCGGTAGTGAGCGTGACCAGACCGTAATCAATTGCCATTATTCGGCCCAGCAAATAGTTTGGAACGACACGCTGAATTAAAATAGTCGAAGTGACCCAGTTGCCGCCGCCGCCAAAGTGGGCCAGTATCAGGGCTATCGCTGCCAGCCAGAGGCCAATCGCGCCGGAAAAACCGAACAGGGTATAGCCAAGGCCACTCATTACAAACGAAGCGATAATCGCCTGGCGCATTCGCCCTGCATCATCGCCCACGAATGGACGCAAGAGGAACGGGCCGATTAGCGCTCCGCCGCCACGTGCTGCAAAGAGTAACCCAATTCCGGCATCCCCGGCACGAAAAACCTGTTCGCCAAAGACCGCCAGCAACACCAGCACCCCCGCCGCCATGCTCCAGCCGCATTTGACACAAACCAGCACCATTGCTGCCGGATGTTGCCTGAGAAAAGTAGTGCCGACGATAAATTGTTTCCAGGTTGAGCCGTCGGCGTGTATTTCAGCCTGGGTTTTGACGGGTCGGACGGGCATTTTGACCGACCAGATTAGCCAGTTGGAGGCCAGAAACGAAATCGCGTTGAATATAAAGACCATTTCGCGACCCAGCAAAGCCGAAACTAGCCCTCCCAGGCCCGACCCGACCATAACCATAATGCCCCAGGCGGAACTGCTGAGTGCATTAGCCGAAAAAAGTTCTTCTTTAGTCACAATAGTGGGAGTCAGGGCGGACGCAGCCGGATTAAAGAAACTGGCGGCGGCGACGAGCAAGGCCACCCCGACGTAGGCAATCCAGATGCTATTGCTATCGTGAATGAGCAAAAAAGAAAGGGCAAACAGCGCCCCAAAAAAATTGGCAATGAGCATGACCTTGCGGCGATCAAAGCGGTCTACGATTGGCCCGGCCAAAGGCGTTAGCAAAAACATCGGCAGGCTATTGGCAATCAAAACCAGCCCCGCCGAAAAGCCGTTGCCAGTCAATTGCAACGCCAAACCCAAAAGAGCGACGGTATTAAACCAGTCGCCCGCGCTCGAAATCAATTGTCCAAACCACAAATTGCGAAAATTGGCGTTTTGTCTCAAAAGCCGAACATAGCCAACACTGGCCCTGTTCCCTTCACCCACCACTTACCCCCTTCAATAGTTTTGAGTTTTGAGTTTTGAGTTTTGAATTAGTAACTCAAAATTCAAAACTCAAAACTCAAAACTAGCTTTAGCTTCGGTTGTAGAGCATGACGCGCTTGATTTGCTCGATGGCTTTAGTGACAGGAATATCGCGGGGGCAGGCATCGGTACAGTTGTAGATGGTGCGGCAACGGAAAATGCCCTCGGCCTGACCCAATATGGCGAGGCGCTCTTCCGAACCCTGGTCGCGGCTATCGAAGATAAAGCGGTGGGCGTTGATGATAGCTGCCGGGCCGACAAATTCGGTGTTCGACCAGTAGGGCGGGCAACTGCCACTGCACGCACCACACAAAATACACTTGGTCGTCTCGTCGAAAATCTCGCGGTCTTCGGCACTTTGGTAGCGCTCTTCGGTGGCGGGGGCATCGTCGTAGTTAATCAGGTAGGGTTTGATGGATTTGTATTTCTCGAAGAACGGATCCATATCCACCACCAAATCTTTGATAATACGGAAGCCCAGCATTGGCTCAATCGTGATTTTCTTGCCGACATCACCGACCAGCACTTTGCAAGCCAGACGGTTGCGCCCGTTAATCCGCATCGCGTCCGAGCCACAGACACCGTGCGCGCAACTGCGCCGGAAAGTCAGTGTACCATCGTTGTACCACTTGACGGTATGAAGCGCGTCGAGGATACGGTCAAGCGGGTCGGCTTCGATTTCGTAGGTCTCAAAATGCGCTTTCTTGTCCTTCTCAGGGTCGAAGCGCAAAACTTTTAGTGTGACCTGCATTTTACTAATACTCCTTAATCTATCTATATTCGGTTCAGCCCGGCGATTATTTGGTCTGCCAGGATTAAAGCACGACTGGCCTTATCCTTTAGTGAGCCTGAAATTTGATTATCATAATCGGCCTGATTTCGGTATCTTCTCAGTTCATATAACTTATTAGCAATTTGCTGCCTTTCGACATCATTGCTAAGTCTGAATTGAAGCTGGACATAATGATGCGGGTTTGCATCGGGCGGAATTAAATGTCCAGCTACATCCAGCAAATAATTTCGCACTAGAATGAAGGCAGCATAATAAGCTCGGCTAATAGCGGCACGAAGTTTGGCCTCTCTATTTGGTGGTCTTCTGCGTCTGCCAAAAAGCTGGTAGGCCAAATTGAGGTACTGTGACCAATCGAAACTCATTTCTTTTCCGTAAAAAAGTGTAGCTTATCATTGGCTTGGTCCCATACCTTAAACCACCAGTCCCGGTCAAATTGCTCTTCCTTCTTTAACGCTTTTTTGATGCTAAAGCTGGTTGCAACCGAAGCTATTAAGCTGGTATCACCGATAATTTCCGGGTCGGTACTGACCTCCAGAAAAAGCGTTGCGTCCGGGAAGTACGGCTTTAGCTTTTCTTGACCTGTAAGTAGCAACGGAATAAGAAAAGCATGGTCGTTAAGAAAACTCAGCACCTTTTCGCGCTCCCGAAAAGTATAGAATTGTTCCAGGCTTTCGATTTCGGCCTGCGAAATATTTATGGTTGGACTATTTGTTTCTGGCATACGCTTGCTACCTTTTACGAATCTAAGAATTATTGAAAACCAAGTTCCCGTCTCGGTAGGGGCTAATTGCATTCGCCCTTTTGACCAGTTCCAATGTTCAAGGGCGAATGCAATTAGCCCCTACCGAAATTATAATTTGACCGCTTCATCAAAACATTCGCAGTTCGTCCCTAACTTTGAACTTTGAACCTCGGCCCGAAGGGTTGCCCTGTGGGTGAACTTTGAACTTCTTAATACTTCCGTTCTTTCGGTTCAAAGCGGCCCAGTGTGACGGGTTTGTAGCGCAGTTCTTTGACATTGCCAGCGTCGTCGCGATAGGCCAGAGTATGGGCCAGGAAGTTTTTGTCGTCGCGCGAGGTAAAATCTTCGCGGTAGTGTGCGCCCCGGCTTTCCTTGCGGGCCATTGCTCCAACCGTCGTCGCTTCCGCCATCTCCAATAGCGACCCAAGTTCCAGTGCTTCCAGCTTATCGGTGTTAAACTTCTTGCTGCTGTCGCTGATGCGTACCTTGCCGTAGCGTTCCTTCAGGCCAGCCAAATCATCCAGGGCCGTCTGAAGCTTTTTCTCGTCGCGGACCACGCTGACATTGTCCATCATGGTGCGCTGCATGGCCTTGCGGATGTCGGCGGCGTTTTCCTTGCGGCTGGGGTCGTTGCCACTCTCGATAAAGCGCAACAGCTCGTTGGAGCGCTGCTCGTGATTGGCGGGCAATGCCTCGAAGTCGTTTTCCTTCAAGAATTGGGCCGCGCTTTGACCAGCCCGCCGTCCGAACACCACCAAATCTACCAGCGAGTTAGTACCCAATCGGTTCGCGCCGTGTACCGAGACGCAGGCCACTTCTCCGGCAGCATAGAAACCGGGCATAACCGTCGCTTTTTCGTCAATAATTACCCGGCCTTCGATGTCGGTTGGGATGCCACCCATCGCGTAGTGCGCGGTTGGCTGAATCGGCACGCCCTCGGTGTATGGCTCGACGTGCAGATAGGTGCGGGCGAAATCGGTAATATCGGGTAGCTTCGAGTCAATTACTTCTTTGCCCAGGTGGTCTACATGCAGCAAGATGTAATCTTTGTTTGGGCCTACCCCGCGCCCGTCCCGAATTTCCTGATAAATAAAGCGGCTGACCATATCGCGCGGCGCTAAATCTTTGAGCGTCGGGGCGTAGCGTTCGCAGAAACGTTCGCCTTCGCTGTTGCGTAAAATACCGCCCTCGCCACGGGCCGCTTCACTGAGCAAAATGCCGATGCGATAAAGCCCAGTCGGGTGGAACTGATACATTTCCATATCCATCACGGGTATTCCGGCACGGTAGGCAGCGGTCATACCATCGCCAGTACAGGCGTGAGCGTTGGATGTTACCTGCCAGCAGCGCCCGTAGCCGCCCGTCGCAAAAATAGTGGATTTGGCGTGGAAAGTGTGCAACTCGCCCGTTTTAATATCCAGCGCGGTAACGCCCACGCAGCGCCCGTTGTTGGTCAGCACGTCCATCACGTGAAATTCGTTGTAGAATGTGACGTTGTTCTTGATGCCTTGCTGGTAGAGCGTCTGCAAAATCATGTGCCCGGTGCGGTCAGCGGCATAGCAGGCGCGGCGTACCGGGCCTTCGCCATAGTTGCGGGTGTGTCCACCGAAACGGCGCTGGTCAATTTTGCCTTCGGGCGTGCGGTTGAACGGGAGGCCCATGTGTTCCAGTTCGATGATGCGCTCTACCGCGTCGCGGGCCAATACCTCGGCGGCATCCTGGTCGGTCAAATAATCGCCGCCCTTTACCGTATCGAACATGTGCCACTCCCAGTGGTCTTCTTCGGTATTGCCGAGCGCCGCACAAATACCACCCTGGGCCGCCCCGGTATGCGACCTACTAGGGTAGAGCTTGGTAATCACGGCAACGTTGGCCTTGCCGACCAATTGCAGCGCCGCCATCAGTCCGGCCCCGCCCGCTCCTACTACAATTGCATCAAACTTATGGTACATTTTTATGTACTCCTGCTTTTCTTTAGTTTACCTGCGGGCTAAAGCCCGAAAATTTTTGATTCCAGGCTTTGAAAATTTTTTGCAAAAAATTTTCAAAGCCTGAGAAGGTTTCTATGTGGCTTAATTTTTGAGGTTTTTGCAAAAACCTCAAAAATTAAGCCAGGCAGTAGATTCTCATTTGAAGGTAAGCGAAAATTCTAGCTTTATATTTGAAGAAATTTTTTGCAAAAAATTTCTTCAATCTTAAGAAAAACAGGAACTGGTTTATTTGATTGGTGGTGCTGGTATTACCGGGTTAAAGGTAATGATTACCTGTGCGCCAATCAAAATAAAGAAAAGGCCGGTAATGTAGAGCGCCGATAGACTGAAAACGCGCCAGCCTTTGGATTGCACATAGTCGTAAATCAGTACGCGCACGCCGTTCATGCCGTGTGTCATCGCCAGAAGCAGTAATATCAAATCGAAAGTGCGCCACAGGGGAGAAGCCCAACGCTCCCGAATAAAATCATAATTGACCACTTCAACATTGTTAATCAGGTGCATAATTGCCAGATGGCCCAACGCGAAAAACAGCAACAAAATCCCGGACAGGCGAAAGAAATACCAGCTATACAATTCAAAATTATTGGCCGGGCGTGGTCGCGCCCCGGTTCTAGTCCAGCGCGAACGGGTGCTGGGGTCTTTTACGGTCACTTTGGGCCGCTCTGGAGTTTGGGTAGCCATCTTTTCTAATCCCTTCTCTATTCTAGTTTAGACGAACCACTTAACATCTTTGAGCATAAAAATACCTGCCGGTATCCATAGCAAAAAGAAAAGCGCTACCGTTCCATAGTATAGTTGTTTGTGCTTTTCAATTGCACCCGTCCAGAAATCGAGCAGAATTACGCGAGAACCGTTGATGGCGTGGTAAAGCACTGCACCGACCAGTATCCATTCCGCAAAGCGGAAGACCCAGTGTTTGTAGAGAAAAACCAGTTCGTTGTAATAGCTGGGGCCAATGCCGACCAGATAAGTGTCGGCGATATGAAGTAGCAGAAAAGCCAGGATGCCCACTCCTGTCAGGCGGTGGAGTACCCACAGCCACATTCCAGATTGACCGCGATACATCAAATCCTCCTATTAAACATCATAGTTTGCTGAAGGCAACATCGGGCTGGCACAGGTGGGCGCTATTTTAGCGGGCCGGGCCGTACCCTCGTCAGATGTCGCTTATTCCGAAGACTTTAGAAGCCTAGCAGTGGCAGAAGAATGTTCTGTCATTATCCCTTTTATTGTACATCTTGGTGAGAATTATAACACTCGCCAGTTCGCTTGGCAATAGAAAACCCCTAAATTGGGAAATTTCATTTTATCTTTTTTAGACTTGGTGAAATTTTATTTCACAAAAGCTGGCTAAATACGGCTAAAAAGTTTTTGTCACGTCCTCAAAACTTTTTCCTCTTGCTTTTATCCAGACTTTCTATACATAAAGTTTATGTACAAAATGTTCTTTATGTTATATAATCTATTAAAGGTTGGTTTTATCCTACAAAGTTGGTCTACAGCAAATTGCATTGAAATTGAGTCGGGTCTTTGGGTAGGGGCGAATCGCATACGCCCTTGAACATTTACCCAAATCGTCAAGGGCGTATGCGAGTCGCCCCTACGTATGGGCCAATGTCTTTGCAACTTGCTATAGTAAATCAGCTTTAATGTTTTGATGATTGTTTGCTTCATTTCCACGAGGAGAGAAAATTGAAAATTAGCAAATCGTTTCATAGTTTTTCGCTGCTGGGTGCTTTATTGCTGCTAGTGGCGTTAGTACTAAGTGCCTGTGGCGACCCGACTGCCACGGCTGTTCCGGCAGCAACCACCGCCGCTGTTACAACTGCGGCTTCGGCTACTACCGCCGCCAGTGTTGCAACCACGGTGGCGGGTGCGGCAGCAGGCGCAGGTGCAGCGAGTAATCCTTGCCCCGACCCGGTTCCGGCAGGCGCAAAAGCAGCCCCGGCAGAGGTGGGAAAGAATGGCACAGAGAAACCGGCTACTTTGCGGGTCGGCCTGATACCTAACCAGAACCCGGATAGCGTCAAGCAGCAATACAGCACTTTCAAAACCTATATGGAGAAAGAGCTGGGCCAGCCAGTTGAGCTTTTTGTGGCGAACGACTATGCCGGAGTAGTGCAGGCGATGGTCGGTGACAAGCTGGATTTGGCTTATTTTGGTGGCCTGACCTATCTACAGGCCAGAGAGCAGACCGAGGTTTATCCGATTGTCACCGAGATTGACCGTTTCACTGGCGGCTCGACTTATTGCAGCGCCATAATTGTTCCGGCGGATAGCCCGGCAAAGGCGTTGACCGACCTGAAGGGCAAGATTTTTGCCTTCGGCGATATTTCCAGTACCAGCGGTTCACTTTTCCCGCGCATTATGATTGATAAAGCTGGACTGAAGTTGACCGATTTCAAGGAAGTAAAATACACTGGCGGTCACGATGCGACGGCGCTGGCGGTTCAGAATGGCGCGGTAGATGGCGGCGGTATCGAAGAACGCATTTTGTTGCGGTTGATTGACCAGGGCAAGGTAGACAAGAGCAAGGTTAAGGTAATTCAGCGCACTGCCGTGCCGGGTTATCCCTGGGTAGTGCGGGCCAAACTCGACCCAGCTTACGTAGACAAAATTACCAACATCTTTCTGAACATCAAAGATAAAGACCTGCTGGCCTTGTTACGGGCCGAAGGCTACACCAAAGTCAAAGATGCCGACTACCAGTACGCCCGTGAACAGGCCATCAACCTCGGTTTGCTCAAGCCGAAGATTTAGTTTCTAGTTTCTGGGTGATAGCTCTCATGAGAAAGAGGTTAGCAAGGTAGAGTGGTGGTAGGCGCGCCTGGGCCTTTAGCCCAGGCGCACTTCACTGGCGTACCAAGAAACCAGAAACCAGAAACCAGAAACTAGAAGCTCCTGAAAGGATTATACGTTGATAGAGGCGGTGGAATTAAGGAAGGTTTATCCAAACGGCACGGTGGGGTTGGATGGATTGACCGTCAAGATTGGGCCGGGCGAGATGGTGGGGGTGCTGGGCCGGAGCGGGGCGGGCAAAACCACCTTTTTTCGCTTGCTCAACGGCTCGATTCGGCCCAGTAGCGGACAGCTAACCGTTTTGGAGCAGCCGTTAGAATTGCGTACTGACCGACAGGCGCTAAGGCAGATGCGGAGCGGCGTGGCGGTGGTTTACCAGAGCAATAATGTGATACCGTCGCTATCGGCTTTGCAGAATGTTTTGCTGGGACGTTTGGGCCGGGTTTCGACTTTTCATGCACTGCGTTCGCTGGTTTTTGTGCCTGAAAATGAGCGAGTGCTGGCGGCACAGGCGCTTAATCTGGTAGGGTTGGCGGACAAGCTTTATACACGGGCGGACGAGCTTTCGGGCGGACAGCAGCAGCGCGTGGCGGTGGCAAGGGCGGTGGTGCAGCGCGCCCGGTTGGTGTTGGGCGACGAGCCGATTGCTTCGGTGGATGTCAAAACTGCCGGGCTGATATTGGATTTGTTCAAGAAACTGAACGAAGAAATGGGCGTGACGGTGCTGCTGAATTTGCATCAGGTAGATTTTGCTTTGCGCTATTGCCGGCGCTTGCTGGTGCTTTCGCAGGGCAAACTGGTCTACGATGGTGCGCCCGATGGCATGAAAGATTTTCAGCTATACGCCGATGATGCCGAAGAAATAGCCGATGAAGTAGAGCAACAAAATGCGAACATTACCATCCGATAATAATTTGGGGTTAGAGAACCAAAACAATTTAGATAATTTTAGCCTGCCGCCGCGCCGCTCTTTTCGCTATTCCAATTTGTTTGTTTTTGGGGCAATCATCTTTTTTATCTGGTTGAGCGCCCATAATTCGGGCGTTTCAATTGAGCCTTTTTTTGATGCCCGCAACCTGAAACTGGCGGGTAACTTCCTCAACACGGTTTTGCCGCCCTACCTTGAGCCGGATTATGTCTGGCACGTGGCGGATTTGGCGGCGCAAACTTTTTATATTGCGGTGGCGGGAACAGCGCTGGGTCTGGTGTTTGCCTTTCCGTTGAGCCTGGCGGCTATCAAGCTGCGCGGCGAAGAAATGCAACGGGCGGCGCAGGGAACACCGCGCTGGCTCTTTCGCTGGGTGCTATACTATATTTCGCGCGCGATTTTGAACGTGACACGGGCCGTGCCGGAACTGGTCTGGGCGCTGTTCGCGATTTTGTTTGTTGGGCTAGGGCCGTTTACGGGCGTAATTGCGCTGGTGCTACACACAACTGGCATTTTGGGCAAGCTTTACGCCGAGATTTTTGAAGCGGTAGACCAGCGTTTGGTCGAGACGGTACGTAGCACCGGGGCGCGGGAGAGCCAGGTTTTGTGGCTGGCGCGAGTGCCGCTCACCTTGCCCGCACTGGTGACAAATACGCTGTTTCGCTGGGAAGATAATATGCGGGCGGCGACGGTGCTGGGCTTTGTGGCGGCGGGCGGATTGGGTAACGAACTGGTGAACCAGATGAAGATTTACCAGTATTCCAAAGTCGCCACCAACGTGATTGCCTTGTTAATTCTTGTCACGCTGGTGGATTTGCTCGGTCAATTTGTGCGCGGGCGTTTGCTGGATGCGCGGCACGTCAGAAGTGGCAAGCGCCGATTTGTCCTTTTCAGTTGGCTACGGCAATAAAACCAGGTCGGGATTTTCGCTGGAAGCCGCGTCTGTAGTAGCGATTGAGGCTATTTAAGAATTAAATCCGTAAATAGCTAAACCAGTGTAGGAGGGGGTAGCGCCCTCGATTTTACCTTTACCAATGGGCAAAAATCGAGGGCGCAGCCCCTCCTACACTGGTTTTTGATAGCCTACAACCACCCTGATCTACCACACGATTTACCTGCACTTGCTAGACCAATAATGGTAAAATAGAGCCAGAAAGAAATTGATAGCCACCTAGCAGGAAACCAGGTTTATGACCTCATCAGAAATATCATCACAAATCAGTGGGCCGAAAAAGGGCCGCTCTCCGCTTCATCCGAAACGCCCGGCAACTGAATATGCCATTCTTGGCCTGCTGATTGGTAGCCCAGGTCACGGCTACGATTTGACTCGCCAGTTTGCGGCTGATACCGAACTGGGTAAAGTTTGCCGACTGGAAATGAGTATGCTTTACGGCTTGCTCAAAAAGCTGGAACGGGAAGGGATGTTGAGTGGACGGGATGAACCAGTCAGCGAACACAAATCCCGGCGGATAGTGGAGCTAACCGAAGCAGGGCGGGCTGAATTTGAGGGATGGCTGGCAGAACCAGTACAACATAATCGCGAGATGCGCTTTAGTTTTCTGGTCAAGCTTTATTTTGCCCGGTTGCGCGGCGAGGAACTGGTACTGCGCTTGCTGGATGAGCAAATCGAATTCAATCAGGCTTTGCTCAAGCAATTTTTGGCCCAAAAACAAGCCGCCAGCGAAGACCCCGCAAGAAGCTTTGAAACCTGGGTGATTGATTTCCGCGTGGAGCAAACCAACGCTGCCTTGCGCTGGCTGACTCAATGCCGCCACCAGCTACAAGCTCAAAAACCTTCATAACAATTCTTCTCGAACCTGATATTCGCCCTGTGCGCCGCGCTCAATTGGGTCGTCTTGCAAGCTGCCGAAGGTTTCTTCAAAGTAGCCAGGATACAGCCTAATTCTTCGGCTGTATCCTCTAATTTATCAGGGCTTACGCTTGCACTGTTATCAGTGGCGAAATTCTCACGCACCAGATGAGCTAAATCTTCGAGCAAGGCTAGTTGCTGACTGGGCGACCAGCGTTTTATCTCCGATAATAATTCCTGATAGGTTAACATCAGCCACCTCCTTTAGCATTTTCTGTGCATGTCGTTTCAATTACAACGTTTTATATCAAAGAAATGATAGCAGGGAGGCTATAAGTTGGGCAATTCTTGTGGGAAAAGCCAAAATTTCCAAAAAAGAATCAAGGGACTAATTGAACACAATAGGATAATGTATATATACATCACGACTGAAGGGGGCGGGCGGTTCGGTTGGGTGGGACGGGTCGGGACGGGCGGCGTGTTGGAATAGCGCCTGGGCCAGTAATGCCGCTTCGCCAAAAAGCTCTTGTTCGCTATCAGAATTAGCATTTTCGGGCGTACCGAGCGCAAGTTCGCGGCCCAGACAAAGGTGCGCGCCGCCGCCAAAACTAAGTCCGGCCCGGCGCGTTCGTGGTCGGATGGCCCGCAACGGGTTAAACTGAGCCGTGTTTGGGCCAAACACGGTTTCGTCTTTGTTGGCTTTTCCCAGGTAAAGGCCCACTACTTCCCCGGCCTCAAAAGCTTGCCCGGCGACCCCGATAGGCTGGGACGCTTGCCGAAACAGCGTCGGCAAGACCGGGTGCAAGCGCAAAGCTTCGGCGGCAGCCGCCCGCAAGAATTTTAGGTCGGTAAATAAAGTAGCATGTTCAGGAAATTTTTGGGCGAACTCCCATAATTCGTGCATCAGATGAGGGACGAGGGTAGCAGTAGTATCCACTCCCGCGACTGCATAAAAAGCGGCTTCGGCGCTAATCTGTTGGCTCGACCACTGCTCGTTGTGCAAAAGCAAAAGCGTAATCAAATCGAACGGCAATTCTTCGCGAGTGCGTTTTCCGGCCTGATATTGCCTGACCAGATTGCGGCGGCGTTCCAGCGATGGGTCTATGAAACGCTGGCGCAAGCGGTTGCGGGCCTGTCGGCGAGTAATCGGTTCGTGTGTGCCGTGTACGCTACTTGTTCCGCCCACCAGTGCGCTTAACAAATAAACCGCTTCGGTGGTAGCCGCCGGGTCGTCCAGTCCGTCCAGACCGATAATGCGGGCGGCAATGCGCCCGGTGACACCCTGGCTGATTTGCACCAGACAGCCCGCGCCGTTTTCGAGACAGGGTTGCAGCGTGGCCTCGATAATATTCGGTATCATTGTGCGCTCGTGAGCTTTCAGCACGCTGGATACAAACAAGCGCCCTTCCAGGCTGCGGCGCTGGCGGTGCGCCTCTCCCTCAACCGTCACGATTACATGGCCCAAAAGCGGCACTAACCCCTTAAAAGTGACCTCGCCAAAAGCTTTATGCCCCAAAATCGCCGCCACTGTATCATAATCAGTAATCCAGCGAAGTTTAGCCGTCTGTTCTGACTTCTCGTCACTCATCACTCAATACTCATCACTCAACTCATCCTCACCACCAACCCATTCTTCTTCTTCCCACTCAATCAGATGATTATCTATAAGGCGAGTATTACCGAAGCGAACCGCCAGCGAAAGCAGTACACCCTTGCCCGGTGGAATTTCGTCTTCGTATTCTTGCAGCGTATCCGGGTCAGCCGCACTGATGTAGTCGGGGCGGGCTATTGATTCAGTGGCGATTATTTCGGCCATACTTTCTCGTAAGGATGGGCCGCTACGCTGTTCCGGCCATGCGTGCCAGTGCGCCATTGCTGAACCTAGCGCCAGGTAAAGCACGACGGCGGATTCGCGCTCGCTCGGTGAGAGATAGACGTTGCGGCTGCTCATCGCCAGCCCATCGGGTTCGCGTACCGTCGGGCAAACTACGATTTCAAGCGGAAAATTCAAATCGCGCACCATCTTTTTAAGGACGATGACCTGTTGCGCGTCTTTCTGCCCAAAATAAGCCCGGTCTGGCCCAACCAGATGAAAAAGTTTGGCGACTACCGTTGCTACACCCCGAAAATGACCGGGCCGGGCCGCGCCTTCGAGCGGTTCGCTAACTCCACCAATTTCAATGGCAGCATCAAAGCCTGGTGGATACATTTCTTCGGGCGACGGGTTGAAGACCCAATCTACTTTTTCTTCTCGAAGCATCGCCAAATCGCGTTCCAAATTACGCGGGTAGCGTCCCAAATCTTCTTTTGGCCCGAACTGCAACGGATTCACAAAAATGCTAACCACTACAATATCATTCTCGGCCCGTGCCTGCCGCACCAGCGCCCGATGGCCCTCGTGCAAAAACCCCATCGTTGGTACAAGCCCGACTCTCCGCCTGCCACTCCGCCATGCCTGGCGTTCCTCTACCATCTGAGCGATTGTCTTAATTACTTGCATGAATTTCTAACCTCCTATCTTCGCTCGCTATTATAGCACCTGAAGCAGGTTAAGTTGAACACTCCCTGGAATTTCTTTAATCTCGGTTTTTTTGCAAAAAACCAAGATTAAACAAACCTGAAACCTGAAACTTGAAACCTGAAACTTGAAACCTGAAACTTGAAACTTTGAACTTGAAACCTCTTGGGTTGTGTGCGGTTCGCACAGGTGATAAAATAAGGTGGTGAAGAGCTAATTCTCATAGAACGGAGTAAACGAGATGAGCTACGATACCGAATATATCGAGCCACTCGAAATAGAGTTAAAGCGCGACCAGGGCCGGATGCTGGTAAAATGGAGCGATGGACACGAAGGCTATAGCAGCTTCGTTAGTATGCGCTGGAATTGCCCTTGCGCCGGTTGCCGGGGCGAGATGGGTATACCCGGTCGGCTCGATTTTATCAAAACGTTGAAGCCGGACGAAACTAGCCTGGAAACCCTGGAACCTATCGGACTCTATGCCTTGCGGCCCATCTGGAAAGACGGTCACGAGACCGGGCTGTACACCTATGAACATCTACGCGATTTGTGCGAATGTGAACAGTGTATGACCGAACGACCCAAAAAGTTTCAAAATCACCGACTTGTTATAAAATAGTTCTCAGTCGTCAGTTCTCAGTTGTCAGTCGTTAGCTCAAACAAATTACTAAAATTTGATTTGTAATAGCCACTGACTTACGACTGACAACTGACGACTGATAACTGACAACTGACAACTGATAGAGGAAAGATGGCTTACCAGACGATACTTTTTGACCGAAGCGAGGGGGTAGGTACGGTGACGCTCAACCGCCCTGACCAGCTAAACGCTTTTACCCCTCAAATGCTGCAAGAACTGATGGATGTGTTCAAAGGCATGGAGCGCGACCCGGATGTGCGCGTGATAGTTATTACGGGCGCAGGCAAGGCATTTTGCGGCGGTGAAGATTTCAAGGCCCGCGCCGAGTCCGAAGTAGAGGTACAACCGCCCCCACCACCTTCCAATAATTTTTCTGGCAATGCTACCCAGGCCGGGCCATATAACCCTGGTTATTCTAATGCTTACTCTCCTGCTCCTGCTCCGACTGGCGAGGCGGCCTCTTATTCGCCTCTCAACCCTGGCCCGCCGCCCTCGATTAATAGCAACGTCGAAGAATCAATTTCGCCCTTCGATAGCCCGTTCAATCCGCGCTCTGCTCCTGCGCCTGTTCCCGGCCCGAATACACCGCCATCTGCGCCTGGCTCGAACACCAGTAGCTATGTGCCGAGTGTCGGGCCGCAACTGACCAATGTGCCGCGCCCAATTTCGATGGCAGAACAGATTCGGCGGGCGTACAATCCGCTCATTCGCCAGATTCGCAGTATCGAGAAACCAGTAATCGCCGCGATTAATGGGGTAGCCGCCGGAACCGGGTTAGGGCTGGCACTGGCCTGTGATATTCGCTACGCCAGCGAACGCGCCCGCTTTGTCGAAGTTTCGGTGCGGGTTGGGCTGCTGCCCGGTAGTGGCAACGGCTTTTTCTTACCCCGACTTATCGGGATTAGCCGGGCGCTGGAACTGGCTTTCAGTGGCGACGAGATGAGCGCCGCCGATGCCGAGCGGATTGGCCTGATTAGCCGGGTCGTCCAGAGCGAACAATTAATCGAGCAGACCCGCAAGTTAGCGGTACGCCTGGCGAAAGGCCCAACCCGCGCCATCGGCTTGACCAAATCCATGATGTACGGCAGCGCCAATTTGAATCTTGAGCAAGCGCTCGAACTGGAAGCCCGCCTGACCGACGACGCTACCCGCAGCGAAGATTACAAAGAAGGGCTACGCGCCTTCCTCGAAAAGCGCCCGCCCAAATACCGGGGGCAGTAGACTGTGATCCAGAGCGAGTTTGAAGCGCTTATAAAAGATGCTACTAAAAAAATTAATGGTAATATAATTTGGACTGAAGACCAGGATCATTCTCCTACTTTGGAATTTCAAGTTGAAGTTGAATCGGAGGCAAAACATCCTATTTATCTAAAAGGAAGTTATAACCCTAGCATTCAAGCACTGAGTTACACTTTAATTCATCGGTCTTTTGGTCGCATTTACAGTTTAGATATGGGTAAAGACCACAAAAACCCATCGGGTGCTTATGTTGGTGATGTACATAAGCACCGTTGGAATATGCAGTTGCAAGGTAGCAAAAAAGATAGAGAGGCTTATGTACCAACCGACATTACTGCTTTGGTAACTGAGCCACTTAGTGTTTGGAAACAATTTTGCGTGGAGGCGAACATTACCCATAATGGGATAATGTTCACTCCGCCACCACAACAACTGAGGATTTTCTAATGTCTACAGCTTGTGAGAAAATTGCCGAAAAAGTAGGAGAACTTTTTATTTGTTCTCCTGTAAATCAATACACCCGAATCCGTACGCCTTTTCTCTACCCTGATGGCGATGTAATTGATCTCTTTCTTAAAGAGGAAGGCGATTATAATATTTTAACTGACATGGGCGAAACGATTCGCTGGCTTGGTATGCAAACAACCAAAAAAGGCAGAACCCCTAAACAGAATCAGCTGGTTACTGATATTTGCCTTAATCAGGATGTGCAGTTTAATTATGGGACACTCTCGATAAAATTGAAGCCATACGATGATTTAGCGGTTGCGGTTATGCGTTTGGCCCAAGCTGCTCTTAATGTAAGTGACCTTTGGTTCACTTTCAGGTATCGAGCAACAGAGACTGTTGTTGATGAAGTTGAGGATTTTCTCAAAGAACGTGAGATTCTTTTTGAACGTGATTTTCCGCTTCGAGGTCGCTCTGGACGAAATTGGAAATTAGATTTTCATACCATAATTTCTCAACGTGACTCATTAATATTTGTTTTAAGCACTGGAAACCATACTACAGCAGATAAGCTAACTGAGACTGCTTTTACGACTTGGGCAGATCTAAGTCATTTAAGAAGTTCTTATGAGTTTATTTCTTTGTTTGATGATACACTTGATATATGGACACCAGAAAACTTTCGGTTGGTAGAGAATGTATCTAATATAGTACACTGGTCCCGCCCAAATGAGCTAATAGAAAAGCTAGTCGCATAAGAAACTCTTCAAATCATGCTGTCTAAAATTAAAGCAGCCCGATGTAGGCTGTTTTAATTTTAGACATTAAGATGCCTATAATGTTATGTCCAAAATCTATTATAGACTTTTTCAGGGTAGCCTAACACTTCAAATAACTTAAGTCTAAAATTAGTCTTTAAACAAGGAATGTGTTTAACTTCAAAGCTTAAAGCAGGAGTTGATTATGATAACTGAAACCAGCTTGATTGACCTTGAGCGAACTTACACCACCGCTGAATTTGAGGAACTGGCAAGCGATGGGAATTTCTACGAACTAATCGAGGGGAAACTACATCTTTCTCCCGCTACGGGTGATGAACATGGCCGGATTAGACAGCGAATTGCCCGACAGCTTCATCGGTTTGACCCCTCTGGTAAACTGGGTGAGGATTGGCAAAATACCCACTTCCTGATTTCGTCCACCTTTGAGCCTGCTCCCGACTTTGCCTTTGTGGTTGCTAATCGTGTGCCGCCCGTCAGACAAGGCACGGTTGAAGTAGTACCTGATTTGGTGGTAGGGTATTGTCACCGGGCGATATTTGGTCTGAAATTGTTAAAAAAATCCAGCTTTACCTACAAGCGGGTGTCAAGTTGGTTTGGGTGGTTGACCCGTTCGACCAGGGCATTTTTGTTTACCGCCTCAATCAGCCCTGCAAGTCGCTACTACTGCTTAATAATGAACTTGATGGTGAAGACGTTATTCCCGGTTTCAAAATGAAGGTGGCCGAACTTTTTCAATAAAGGTTGAGTATACAGAAATTTAGTTTTGGTAGTAGCGATTGATGCTCTCTAACTAAATAACCCGCCAATGGTCTTTGGTAGGGGCGAATCGCATACGCCCTTGAACGTGGTGCCAAGTCAAAGAGGGCGTAGGCGATTCGCCCCTACCCTATTTACGGCTTAATTTCTTAAAGACCATCAATTGCTACTACTTTTAGAGCAGCAAGCGAAAGTTCTAGGGTAAAATGGGCAGGCTAAACTTTAAAAGCTTAATATAGGTGTGACAAAACGGTTCGGAAGAAGGTATAATACAGCTAAGTAAATAGTTTAGAGCGAACTATTAATCAATAATCTTTACTTCCTTCTGCTTCCGATTTTGGGGAGGAGATGTATCCAGGGTAGGAATAATGAGAATTTCCGGCGCAAACCGATATAGTCTGGTTTCAGTGGTTTTGCTGGCGATAGGGCTGATGCTGGCGGCTTGTGGCGACGACGCTTCACCAACCGCTACCAAACCCAAAGATGTGCCAAAAGACCGTGTGTTATTCTTGAGCAACCGCGACGGCTGGCCCGACCTCTATACGATTGACCAGAGCGGGAAATCTATCCAGCGCCTGACCGAAAGTGCCGCCGCCGAGTATGGCGCAATCTGGTCGGCGGACGGCAAGCGGGTAGCCTTCACCGAACTGGAAGGCGACCAGGCCAGTGGCGATTATGCCAAAGTGCGGCGAGTAGTGACAGTAGACGCAGACGGCAAAAACCGCAAGCTTATCTCTAACGACGCTTTCAACCCCGCCTGGTCGCCCGACAGCAGCAAAATTCTGTTTGTACGCTCGATGTCTACGGGAACGGCTTCAGCCAAACCCACCAACGAACGCTACAGCGCTAATATTATGGCAGCGCCCGAAGCCCAGATAACCAGCATAACCAGTCGGGCCGAAGCTAATCCGCCTAGCCGACCAGGGCAGGGTGCTACTGCCGCCCCCACCCAGAGCGGTTTGCCGCCCCGCGCCACGCCCAACCCCAATGCCCCAACCCCCGCCCCAACCCAGGTAGTTATTCAACAACCGCCCCTGTCTACTCCCACCCGCCCGTTGCCAGTAGAGCCAGAACCAACTCCCAAACCGGGCGGCACTACCGACAGCGCCAAAATTAAAGGCGGATTATATATCGCCCCTTCCGATGGTAGCGCCGCCGTGCGTGGTGGCCCACCCGTCACGCTGATTGCCGATAATGCAGTCGAGGGAATGTGGTCGCCGGATGGCAAGAAAATTGTCTATATTTCGGGCAACAACGAATTGACCCAAAAGCGTTCGCTCTTTTTGATGGATACTGACGGCAGTAATAAGGTTTCGCTGACTGACAAGGCCAAATTGGGCGACCTGGATATTTTGCACGCCGCCTGGTCGCCGGACGGTGCAGTGCTGGCTTTTACGGCGGTAGATACCAATCGTGACCGGGTTTCGCTTTACCGCCTGACGGCAGATGGCAACGGGTTGCGCCGCCTGACTGATTACAATGGCTCGGCCCGCGATTTGACTGGCCTTATCTGGGCGTATGCCGATTATTTTAACCCGGCAACTCGGTTGCACATTGGTCCGGTCTGGTCTCCCAACAGCCGAAGGATTGCCTTTGCCGATGGTAGCGCCACCATTGCGGTTATCGAGGCCGATAACGGCAACCGCAGTTCTTTCCCGGTGGGCGCGGCAGCATTGGGACAGGATAAAGACTCAGTGCTAAACGTTAGCTGGCTGCCCGATAACCGCCGCCTGGTTTATGACCGGGCTGCCGCCGGACGCAACGCTCTTTTATCTCAGGCCAATTTCTATATTTTCGACTTTTTTGATGAGACTTTGGAAGTGCTGGATACGCTCAATAAAAATACCTCAGCCATAGCCGGGCCGGGAGTCTCTTTCCTGACACCGCTCTGTTGTGGCATGGATTTATTGGGGAGCAGCCCGCCCGCCCTTGAAAACGCCAATCCATCAACGAAGCCCAAAGCTACCGCCGTTTCGGTCAATGGTGTTACGCCTGAAGGGAAACTAGTCTATGTAAGTGGGGTCGGGCAGCGCCAGCTAATTGTGAACGACCTCAAAACCAGCGAACGCACTATAATATCTAGTGGCCTGTTTAAATTACTTGATTTTAGCCTTTCGCCACGCAGCGACTATATGATTTATCTGGAAGTAGGCGATAAATACAACGCTACCCTTTATTTGAGTACGCTGGATGGCAAACAGCGCCGCAAATTATCCGAAGGTGTCGGTGAGCCGGACGACCTCTCGAACGTAGTAAACTGGTCGCCGGATGGTCAGCAGGTGGCGTTCCAGATACTTAAAGGCGACCCCAACCTGAAGCCGGGGGTATATACTCTGAGCCTGGATGCCGCCGATAATACGGCAATCGCACCCCGCCTGATTACCGAGCAGCAAGTTTCCGGCTTTAGTTGGTCGCCGGATGGTCGAAAATTGGCTTACAAAGTGGATAGATCGTATTATGAATTGTGGGTGGCCGCGCTGGATGGTACTCAGGTAACGACTAAGCAGTTAGCCCAACTTGGCACTGTCAATACCAACTACGCTTCGCTCGGCAAGGGAGTAGCCTGGTCGCCCAACGGTCAGTTAATTGCTGCCACTGGCCCGTCTAACTCCTCACGCTTTACTCTCTGGCTGGTTTCAACCGCCAACGGACAGATAACCGAGGTGCCAGCCAGCGTAATCTCTCGTATCGTTGGCTGGACACCCGATAGCACCCGGCTGATGACGGTAGTAGCCAGTTTCTCGCAAAATACCGATATTCAACTCTATAACATGAATACTCGTCAATGGCGGCCTTACGGTATCGGCAGCAACCCGCAGCTTTCGCCGGATGGTCTGTTTGCGGTATATTACGCCAAACTGGATTTGCGGGCTAACAGTGGCGGGCCATACAACGTCACTACCCCAACCGATATACCCAACCGATTAGGCATTTTGCAGCTGGCAAACGGCGATTTGCGGGGCATTTCGCTGGATTTTGGGCCATATTTCGGCTTCAAAGCGCGTTTCTATGGCTGGTCGCCCGATGGCAAACTGGTCGCTTACTACTACAATAACTCTATTTACGGCGTAGCCACCAACGGTCAAAACCCCCAGATAATTGCTCGTGCTTTCACCGTAGATAAATTGGCCTGGGCAAAGGGCTAAATAAAGGTAACTACGCACCCCCGTCAAGCCCCTTTACGGGGTGTGAGGTACGAAGCATCTCTGATTGCCCAGCTAAGGTGCTAGGGGTAGAACCGAGACCCTTCCTGCGTCAGGGTGACAGTCACGAAGGGCGGCGTAGTTACAAAGAAGATTTATAATTCTTGATGTTCTTTATATTCCTGGATACAGTAAATAGAGCTAAACCAATTTTTAGTATTGCTAAAAATTGGTTTAGCTCATGCCGTAATCTACTACTTTGTTCATTACATTATAAACAGTTGGCCCAATAGTAGATAAAATCCCAACTAATACAAGCGCGATAAAAAAGAGCAAAAGCGCATATTCGACCAGACCCTGTCCCTCTTCCGGCGGTATAACCAAATAGCGGAAGATTTTTTGGAGATGTTGTTTGACCATAACTAATTTTAATGCCTTTCCTACTATAACGTGAATAGTCCGACTATTAACCCAATTGGACATAAGATGTAAAGTAATCTTACCATCAATTTGCCCTTAAAGCAATTAGACCTTTGCCCAATTTCAATAAAATTACGTTAAAAGGCACTTATTGGTTTAGTCTGAGCAACCAGCACGTTACTTAGTGGGTGCGTTAGAGACTAAATGGCGCACTTGCTAATATTGCGCTTTGTGTTGAGGGAGTGCCGAAAACAGTATAGGTAGGGGCGAATCGCATACGCCCTTTTAACCCGGCCTAGTGTTCAAGGGCGTATGCGATTCGCCCCTACCGAAATTACCTCTGCTACTATAGGCACTCCCTGTGCTGAGAAAGTATTGACGAAAGCAAGCGGGTTTGGTATATTTGATATAGTATTTCCAGGTAATTAATCAACCGCTCAAGTTTTGAGCTAGAAAGAGGTGTGTGATGAAACGCAAATATATAATTGAGGAAATCGAAGTAACGGAAGGCTTTTGAAGCTACCAGCAAACGTAAGCGCGGCTACCCCTCCGAAAGCGCCGTCAAGCGCGGAGTGCGGGTAGTTCATGGCAACAAGGAATTGTACGAGAGGTTGGGTAAAGAAGACCCCTGCCCGTGCGGTTCGGGATATAGCTTTCAAACGCTGCTGCCGTAACACTGGTAGATATGACGGAAGCCTCCGCGACCACTACTTTTAGAGAGTAAAAGAAGCGCAAGCCGAATTAACTTTACATAAAGCTAAAAACTGAACCTGAAGAAGTGGTTTGAGCAAATCCGCCCTGGAATTCATTCCAGGGCGGTCTTCACAGTCATATCAACTCCAAGTCAGACCCTTAACTTGAATAGGCGCTATGAATTGCGCCCTACCAGGATAAATTCTAATCTTCCGGCAGCGTGGTGGAGAGTATGAAAGTAAGTAATTCTTTCTGGATAGCGTTGGGCAACGTGCCGCCGATTTCGTCCCAGGCTGCGCGGTAAGCATCTACTACCGAGCGCATCCCGGCTTCGTTGCGCTTCGGGCCAGGGGTTTGCGGCGCGAGTTTTTGCCTGACGCTAGTCAAGAGTGTTTCGGCTAAACCCGCTAAATATTCGCTCTGGAACGACACAACCGACCTGCTTTCGTTGGGCAAGGGCGAAGCGGCTTCGGCAACTTGAGGCTTTGGTTCGGTTGGATTGGCTTGGGGCGAATCTTCAGTCATTTGTGTCGCTGGTTCGGGGCTGGCAGACGCTTCTGGTTGTGGCGCTGGCACGGGTTTGGGAGGAAGTTGGGCGATGGCCTGAATCAGTTGGCGGGCCGTTTCAAGAAAAGCCTGAGCGACTTCGCCTTCGGGATTGGTTATGAGCAGAGGGCGACCATTATCGCCCGCCGTTCCCACTGCCGGACTGAGTGGAATACGGCCCAGTACCGTCACGCTTTCGGAGCGGACGGCACGCTCGGCTTCGCGTTCGGAGCGGGGGAAAATCTCGCGCTGGTCGCCGCAGGTCGGGCAGATGTAATAGCTCATGTTCTCCACCAACCCCAGCACCTCAATACCCCGGTCACGGTAAAGACTGAGGGCTTTGGTGGTATCGAGCAAAGCTACATCGGGCGGCGTTGTCACTAGCACCACGCCATCCAGTTGTAATTTTTGCGACAGGGTAATTTGCGGTTCACCCGTTCCCGGCGGCAAATCTATCAGCAGAAAATCCAGCCCATCCCAATCTACCGAGCGCAGCATTTGCACCACCATCCGCCCTACCAGATTGGTATCGGGGATGACGGGTTGGTCTTCGCCAACCAGTAGACCAATAGACATTATTTTGAGGCCGTAGCGTTCGAGTGGTTGACTTCGGCTAGTCTTTTTTTCGTACTCAGACGAAACAGCGATAGCAACGTAAGCCGCCGCGCCTTCGGCTCGTTGGGTGCGCCGCACTCCTAGCATAAGCGGCACGTTCGGCCCGTGTACATCGCCATCGAATAGCCCGACCTTGTAGCCTAATTCTGCCAGCGCCAGCGCCAGATTGACGCTTACGGTGGATTTACCGACACCGCCTTTGCCACTGGCAACCGCTATCACTCGTTTCACTCCATCAATTACTATTCGTTCGCCCGCCATGAAAAAAGTCCTTCCGATTTGCCCTAAAAGCTTGAACCCTTGAGAGCAACAATGCCCGAAGCATAATAGCAGGAAAGCAGGCAAAAGTTCAAATTTAGCGGCGGTTGTGTTACAATACAATAGTAGAATTAAGAGCTGTTCTTGGTTTTTCAAATTGATGAGGTATGAATGTCTGTGTACACCGCTAGTTACCTGACCGGCTATTTGCTGGTGTTTTTTACATTGCTGGCCTTGCTTCTGGTTATTCCGCAGGCATCGGCAGCAGCACATCGGTTCAAACCGGGTTGGCGGGCCTGGGTCTGGCCGCTGGCCTTTTTGGGGTTGCTGGTCAAAAATGCCACTGAAGTCGCTGGTGTAATGCAAAAACTGGAAAGCGATGCCCTGCTCTGGCAAATCGGCGATTTGGTGGCCTGTTTTTCACTAACCATGCTGGTAATTAATTCGGTTCACCGGGTAATGGACAATGCCGGAGCGCATCGGTTTACCATGTTGTCATGGTTTATCTATTTCCTTTTTGCTCTGGCGATTTTCTGGCTGAATGCTTTCCCGGTCTTCCTCATTTACGAAGTGCTTTGTACAGTTGGGCTGGTGGTTTTCTATGCGATGCTGTATGCCCAGCAAGGCAACCGAGCGCCGGATGCACCCCCGGTGATGGCTGGGGTTAGTTTGCTATTAATCGGGACAATACTGTATTTGCTGCCGTTTGAACTAAACCTGAGCCTTATCTCGATTAATCAATCGTTCGTAGCTCATCTGATACAGGTAGTCGCAATTGTTTTGCTATACAAAGGAGCAAGCAACGCCTACAACGTAAAGTACGCCAACCAGCGCCTCCACGAACGCAACCACCCCCCGGCTTTAACACCGAAAGCATAAATTGAATTTTGAATTTTGAATTTTGAGTTTTGAATTATAGAAAATCAACTAATTATTCTTTTGTGTTCTTTGTGCTTCCTGCTAAATATGGCCTCTTTCATTAACTAGAAACCACAAACTAGAAACTATTCCTAACGCTTTCGTCCCGCTTTTTTTCTTTTAAACAGCCAGATTGTGATAAAATGAATAGGCTGTTGGCGCTGCAAAAGGTGGGTAGCGAAACTGGGCGCACCCTCAGACTAGAAATACATTAGCCCTATGGATGTAGTAGTACTAGGCCAAAAATTTGATACTTATTCGATGCGTCGGCTAGTTAGCGTTTTGGAGGCCCGCCAACATTCGGTGCGGCAGATTTCGCCGATTACTTCCAGCCTGAAAATTGGGGGCAACGCGCCGGAAATTATGGCGGCGGGAAGTCGCGTAATGCGGGCCGACGCGGTTTTGCTGCGCTGTGCCACCTATTCGAGCTTTGGCGTAACGGTGGTGCGGGCTTTCGAGACGGCGCTGGGGGTTCAGCTTAAACTGCAAGGGGCAATCTGTATCAATGACCCCGAAGCCAAGCAGCGCGCCCACAACAAATTTCTGACGCTTCAAATGCTGGCGAACGCCGGAATTGCCGTGCCGCCGACTTTCCTGACCTGGGAGGTGACGGCGCTTGAGACAGTGATAGAGAACGAAATGGGCTTGCCAGTGATTTTGAAGATGAACGAGGGAACCTGGGGCATCGGGGTGACGCGGGCCGACTCGCTGCCCTCGGCGCGTTCGATGTTTGAAACTATTCAAAGCATGGAACGTATTATTTTAGCTCAAAAATACATTGAGGAAGCCCAGCAGCAAGATATTCGAGCGTTTGTCATTGGCGGCGAAGTGGTGGCGGCAATGCGGCGGGTGGCCCGGCCCGGCGAATTTCGTTCCAATATTCACCAGGGCGCGCAGGCTCAAAAAGTAGAATTGCCCGAAGCCTTTGTCGCGGCGGCGCTGGGTGCGGCCCGTGTGCTTGACCTCGAAGTTGCCGGGGTAGATTTATTGGAGAGCGCGAACGGGCCATTGGTGCTGGAAGTTAACCCTGCTCCCGGCCTGGAACAAATTGAAGCGACCACCGGGGTGGATATAGCGACGCTGCTGGTCGAGTATATAGAAAAAGAAAAGCAAAGGCGAGGATAGCCCGTGTCTAAAAACAGTTATGGTCGTAGACCAAAAAGACCGACGGGCAATCGTCCGCCTTCAAGCATTTCAATGAGCAATCGTCGGTCAGCCAACCAGCCGGGCAGCGAACAGGAGCAAGAAATACCCGGTATTCTGGGCTGGTTGGTACGCAATCGCCGCTTGCTGGGCTGGTTGGAACTGGTCGCGGCTATTTTTCTGGTCGGGCTGGCTGTGAACGGCTTTCTGAGCGGGGCGCTTTATTTACCGTTTGGGTTTGGTCTGCTTGGTTTGCGCTTTTTTTACGCCTATGTCCAGCATACGCTGGGGGTAAATTTTGGACGTATCGGCCCAATATTAAACATCGTATTATTGCTTGCCGCGCTGGTTTGCGTTATTCTCGGCATAACTCTTGAAAGTAGTACTAATTAGGCTTTACTGTTGAAGAGTTTTGCCAAAATTTCTTCAAAAATAAGTAAAAAGGCGCTGTTAGAGATAGCAAAAGCGTTGTTAGATTGTTACAGACAGTGCTAAAGCAAAATTCTGGGAATTCATGATTATAAAGAAGCAAAAAGAAACCTTTATTTAAAATTTGGCGGCATTGCCGCAATAGTGAAAGGACGATTCCAGATTATGGAGACCGCTTGTAATGTGACCACGTCGGGGTACGGTTGGAGAGAGTACGTCGCGTGGACTGCCGGATTAACAGTAGAAAAAAGCGAGGTGCGCGCCCGGTGAAGAAACAATTTTATAGAGTCGCGATGTTGAGCGTACACACCTGCCCTCTGGCCGTACTTGGAGGCAAAGAAGCTGGTGGCATGAACGTTTACGTCCGCGAACTGAGCCGGGAACTGGGGCGACGTGGCATCCAGGTAGATGTTTTTACCCGTACCCAAAACCTGATTACCCCATTAACCCATACCCTGAGCGAGAACGCCCGCATCATTCATTTACCCGCCGGGCCACGCAAACCTTATAACAAGAACGAAGTAGTCAAATATATTCCCCAATTCGTTGATAATATTATCAATTTCCAGCAAGAGGAGAAAAAGAGCTATAACCTGATTCACGGTCATTACTGGCTCAGTGGATTAGCCGGGGTGAGATTGCGTGAGAAATGGAATGTGCCAGTGGTGCAAATGTTTCATACCCTGGCGCACCTTAAAAATGCTACCGCCCGCAACGAAGCGGAGCGTGAGCCAGAACTGAGAGCCGTACACGAAGCGGAATTGATGCAGAAAGTAGACCGCATTATTGCCGCAACCCCGGTTGAAAAGGCTCAACTTAGCTGGAAATACAATGCTCCTGCCGACAAAATTGAGAGTATCCCTTGTGGGGTAGACCTCAAGCTTTTTCGGCCTTACCCGCAAGCTGAAGCCCGCGCCCGGCTAGGGCTGACGGCTAAACGAATTGTGTTGCTGGTGGGCCGGATTGACCCGATTAAGGGGGTGGATGTGCTAATCGAAGCCGCCCGCCGCCTGATTGCCGAGCGCGGCTGGGAGGCCGAAGATTTTCAGGTACTGGTGGTTGGCGGCGGTAGTCGCGACGGGCAGGACGAGAATCCCGAATCACAACGCTTGCGGGCGCTGGTGCAGCAGCTAAATTTACAGGAGCAAATCCGCTTTTTGCCTTCTGCTCCGCAGCCGCAAATGCCACTCTACTACAGCGCCGCCGATGTGACGGTAATGTCGAGCCATTACGAAAGTTTTGGAATGGCGGCGCTGGAGTCGCAGGCTTGTGGTACTCCCGTGGTGGCTAGTCGGGTGGGTGGCTTGCCCTACGCGGTTCAAGACAAGTGTAGCGGTTTGCTCTTTGAAGATAATGATGCCGAAGCCCTGGGCGACCAGCTTGCTTTGCTGCTGGACAACCCAATCTATCGCCGCACGCTGGGAGTACAGGCTGCCGTTCGCGCCGAGCAATTTGGCTGGCGCGTTATTGCTGACCGAATGCTCGAAGTTTATCAAGACCTCACCGCTCCAATCAGCCGCGAAGCTCTCGCCGGAAATCTGCTTTAAGCTAAAGTCTATTCCAGCAGAGGTTGATTTATCAACCCTGCTGGAATAGACTTTAGCCAGGATAAAAAAATAAGGACGGCAGAATGGAAAAGCACTTTCATTTTGCCGCCCTTTTTTATTTTTGAAGATTAAACCAGCTTTATTTCTTCGTCTGCTACTAGCCTGATTTCTTCTATACTAAATGCGCCCTGGTCAACCAGGTTAGTGAGTTGAATTCCCTCAAAGCTCTTTAGAAAATCGGATAATTCGATGGTCTGAACTTCATTGAGACTTTCGGGAAATTCAGTCGGATTACTCGGTTGATTTTCGTTGAGACCTTCGAGAAAATTGCTGGCTTGCACTCCATTATTCAAGCTTTCAAGAAAATCGCTGGCTTGAACTCCATTATTCAAGCTTTTTGGAAGTTCGGTAGTCTGAAGCTCGTTAAAGCTTTTTGAAAGTTCGGCGGGTTGAATCTCAGTGAAGCTTGTTGGGAGTTCAGGCGGATTGTTGCTGGGTCGAACCTCACCAAAGCTTGTTGGAATATTTACGCCTGCCTGGGCCAGTTCTTTTTGGATTAGCCGGGCCAATTTTAAATAATACCGCGCCATTATTTCAAGATTGGTCACTTCCAGGGGCGGTACGGCAGCCACTGGGAGGCTGTATTCACTTAGCTTCGAGACCCATTCGGCACAAGGCGGTTGGCTCAAACACTTTCCCCACAAATTCGCCTCTTGCGTCAGCGAGATTTCGGTTGGGGCTAGACTGGTAATCTCTGCCTCTAGGCCCGATGCTTCGGCTTTACGCCTGGCTTCTTCTAACCAGAGCAAATTGTGAAAATCGTTGAGGCTGTAAATTATTAAGGTCAGTCCCCAGGTAGGGGTGACATTGGCAAACACCTGGTCGGGGTTGAGTCGGTATTTAGGGGGTAAGAATTGCCCGCTAAACTGATAAATCCAGCTCAAGCGTTTGCGGTACGACTGAAGACGGTATTGTCGCAGCCGACTGCGCCAGTAGGGTAAGCGTCGGATTAAGTTCGGCCCTAACCCGAACAGTACCAATCCTGCTCCTACCAGTAAGCTTTTAGTAAATAAGGAGCGCTGCTCTTCAAATTTTTGCCAGCCAGTAAATTGATAAACTATTGCACTAATCAACCAGCCGCCCAGGATGAGCAATCCCAGGCCGGATAAAACCAAAAAATACTGCCAGGTTTGTTTAGGGAGGGTGACGAGCTTCGCTGATGGTTTTTCTGAATCGGCTGGGACAAGCGCGTCATTCAGCGAGGTGTTTGAAAATGGTAACATGAGACCGATTAGACCCCTTTCTTCTACTCTATTTACGTCCCGTTTGTCCCGTTGTCCCTGTTTGTCCCGGTTTAGATTGTTGGCTGGATTTTAAGATTAACAATAGTTGGTTGAGTAGTAGGTCTGAATGTGTTGTATAAGCTTCATTATACGAAAATATATGAACTTTGTATTAAGCTCCTATGACAATCGAGTAAAGTTAAGTCTTAGGAGCAATACCGTTCAAATAGCGGCGGTAGGAGGGCGCTGTGCGCTCGATTTGAAAGTAGCGTCAGGTCAAAAATCGAGGGCGCAGCCCTCTCCTACAGGGGTTTGTAGGCCGTCAAGGGTTTGTGACCCGTTTGAATTAAAGCGAAAAAGGGTTTTTGCCAGAAGGTATTAGAGGTATAATTGGGCGTACAAAAAGCGGTACACCTTACCAGGAGTAGAAATGAACGAGAGAACGACATTTGGGCAATGGATTAAAGTGCAACGCCGGAATTTGGGGCAGACCCCGGAAGTTTTGGCCGAACAGGTAGTTGTTCCATTGCTTCATTACAACGAAATTATGCCCAGGCTGCTATCTATGCCGAAGAGGGCTTAAAAGTGGCACACCAGTTGGGCGACCCAGGCCAGGTTGAGCAAGCTCTCCTTTCTTACGGTTACGCTACTTACCGCTATGGCGATTACTCGAAAGCCGAGGATTTATTTAATCAAGCTATCGCTCTATCGCGTGAATTCGGCGACAATTTGCAAACGGCCTGGCTCTTGAATCATCTGGGCGATGTAAAACGGGCGGAAGGTGAAGATGAAGCGGCGGCACAACTTTACGCCGAAAGTCAGGCTTTGTTTGAACGGCAAGCCGAACGACACGGTTACGCCGCTATTCAGCATAACCTGGGCTATTTGGCCTTGCACCGGGGTAACTGGCAAGCCGCCGACAATTACTTTACGCAAAGTTTGTAAGTATTTGACGAACTTAGCTATATCTGGAGTATCGGTGACGCTTTGCTGGGCATGGCGGGAGTGCGCTACGGACAGGGCCACCCAGAGCGGGCCGCTCAGTTGCTTGGTGCATCTGCCGCCATTCAGCACTCGATTGACCCGACTAGCGCTCTTTTAGACCCGGCTAACCGCCTCGAATTGGAACATACTTTGACGGGAGTGCGTGCAGCGTTAGGTGTCGGCTTTTGCGCTTGCCTGGGCAGCTGACAAGCGATGTCGCCAGAGCAAGCCAGTGCTTACGTCCTCGGAAAAGACCGCTAAACCAATATAATCTCTAATTACTAACTAACATAAGCAAGATTTGGAAATACATCGCTAAATCTATTGACATCCAAAACGTTTTGGATAATAATGTAGCTATCCAAAACGTTTTGGAAAACGCCCCATCACAATCAAACTCTTCAACGACCAGACTCACAAAATTAATAACGTAGAAAGTGGCGGTTAGTAATAACTATGCCGAATATATTTGATATTGCCAGGAAAGCGGGCGTATCAATCACTACCGTTTCGCGGGCCTTGAATGGCTATAGTGATGTAAATCAAAAAACGCGAGAGCGCATTATGGCTATCGCGGAAGAATTAAATTACTATCCCAGCGCGGCGGCGCGGAATTTGCAGCGTAGGAAAACTAACACGATTGCTTTTGCTCCCTGGATGGGCGACCACAGCAGTTCCAGGTCGTTTTTCAAAGAAATCGTAGGCGTGCTGGCGCTAGGCTGCCTCAAGTACGATTTGAGTCTGCTGGTGACGGGCGCTAATTCTGCCGAAGAAATAAACGAAAATTTACGCGAAGTAGCCGGTAGCGGACGAGTGGACGGCATCATTGTAGCTGATATAAAGCCTGATGATGCCAGGGTAGCGCTATTACTTGAAATTGGTATTCCTTTTGTGGTCTTTGGTCGCACGCTCGATTACACCTCGCTTTCGTACCCTCTGGTGGATGTAGACGGGGCGGCGGGTATTCGAGCAATGGTGCAGTATCTCTATAATAAAGGCCATCGGCGCATCGCCTATATTAGTAGTCCCTTTAACACTACCTACGCCCTGCACCGCTATCATGGGTATCAGGAAAGTTTGGTGAACTGCGGACTGGAAGAGGATGCACGATTGGTAGCCGCCGGGTTGGAAGAACCAGAGAATGTGCGGGCTGCTATCAACCGATTGTTTGAATTACCCGAAGGCGAACAGCCCAGCGCGATTGTTGCCGCCAGTGATAGTCTGGCTTTGAACACGATATATTCTTTGCAAGAACGTGGATTGATGGTGGGACAGGGGTTAGGACAAGTTGCCGTAACCGGGTTCGATGATTTGCCTTTTGCCGCTTTTCTCCGTCCGCCTTTGACTACCGTGCGGCAACCTATCGAAGCTACCTGTGCCGCCCTGCTGGATTTGCTGGTACTGGTAATGCGACAAGAGCAAGAGGACGGCACACTCCCTGAAATTTCTCAACCAGGTCTGGTTAAACTGGGCGAGAAGCAGTTCTTGTTAGAACCTGAACTTGTCTTACGTGAATCTGCTTAAATTTCTAAGCCTGAGAAAAGTGAGGATTGTTCGGTGATTGGTTCTATTACTCTAAAAGATGATTACACTTTTCTGGTTAGCGATAGTACCGGGGAAGTGACGAGTGGCTTAGATGGGTTCGGGATGTATTTTCAGGATACCCGTTATTTGAGCCGTCTGGAACTGACCATAAATGACGCAAAGCCGGAGTCGTTGAGCTATACGGCGGATTACAATCTGGCAGCAACTTTTCGATTGAGTGTCGGACATTCGGTGCAATTGGAAGGGGCGGACTCATCGGTTGCTCCGGCCTGGACAACTCTGGCCCATGCGGTTGGGGTAACTCGCCAGCGTTATATTAAAAATGGCCTGGTGGAATGTCTGAAATTTACCAATTATCACGCTACAACGGTTAAAATTTCGGTCAGCTTGCGTATAGGGGCGGATTTTGCCGATATTTTTGAGGTACGTGGTTTTCCTCGTGATAAATCGAGCCACACGCTCGAAACGCTGGTAGCTTGCGCCGGGCAGTTAGTAGACTTCAAAGCGACTCCGCTAGAGGGTGAGTTTGCTACGGCCCGCAGTCTGCGCATAGAGTGTGACCGCAAGCCTAGTAGTTGCCAGCAAATTACTGATATTAGTCCGCTCAATCGGCTTGAAGTGCCGGAAATAATTTTAACTTTCGATTTGGAACTTTTGTCGCAGCAATCGCTTGAGCTAAACCTGAAACTAACGCCCGACCCGGTACAAGCTTTGGATGACGTTAGTTGCCTGGAAATACAGGCTAAACCAGCCGGGAATTTCGCAAGCGAAGTGACCGAGATGCGGCAAGTTTTTACCACGTGGCAGCAAAGTTGTACCAAATTCCAGGCAAACGATTATGTGCTGGACAAAATTATCGAAATTAGCACGCTCGATTTGCGTTCGTTGATGCAGCAACAGCCGCACGGTCTGGTAGTGACTGCCGGATTGCCCTGGTATTTTACGCTGTTTGGGCGGGATAGCCTGATTACCGCTATAGAAACTTTGAGCCTGAATCCGCAGATTGCAGTGGATACTTTGCGGGCGCTGGCGGCTTATCAGGCTACTACCTTCGACGATTGGCGCGACAGCGAACCGGGCAAGATTTTGCACGAATTGCGCCTGGGCGATATGACTTTGAGTGGCGAAATGCCGCACGGCCCGTATTATGGCTCGGTAGATAGTTCTTTGCTCTTTATTCTGTGTTTTGCCGAAACGCTCAAATGGCTGGATGATGCCGAATTTTTTGCCGAGTTATGGCCTGCGGTTGAGCGCGCTTTGCAATGGGCCGAGCAATACGGCGATGCCGACGGGGACGGTTATATTGAATTTAGCCGCCGCTCGAAGCGGGGAATTTTGCACCAGGGCTGGAAAGATAGCGACGAATCTATGGGTGGCTCAAGCGGCCCACGCCCTTCCCTGCCTATTGCGCTGGTAGAGGTGCAAGGCTACTACTACGCTACTCAGGTTGCTTTAGCCGAAACTTTACGCCAGTTTGGAGATGAGGCTCAGATAACGCTGGCCGCCCGGTTGGAAGATAAAGCGGCGCAGCTAAAAACGCGCTTTAATCAGGACTTCTGGTGGGAAGAGGAAGGCTTTTTGGCTCAGGCGCTGGACGGTCAGAAAAAGCAAGTACGCAACATTACCTCAAACCCCGGCCACTGTCTGTGGAGCGGCATTGTAGATGATGCCAAAGCCAAAAAAGTGGTGGCACGTTTAATGCGGCCGGATTTGTTATGCGGTTGGGGGATTCGGACGATGAGCGCACTTGACCCAACCTATAACCCCATGAGCTATCACAACGGTAGCATTTGGCCTCACGATAATGCCTTGATTATAGCCGGATTACGCCGCTATCACTTTGATAATGAGGCGCTGACGGTGGCAACCCAGCTTTTGGAGGCGGCGGCTACTTTCGCCAGTTACCGATTACCCGAATTATATTGCGGCTTTGCCAGAGAGCAGGCGGTTGGAACCGCCGGAGCGAACAATGCCCCGGCAGCCTACCCGGTAAGTTGCAGTCCCCAGGCGTGGGCCGCCGGAACACCACCGCTTTTGCTTCAAACCTTGCTTGGCCTGGAAGCCAATGCTTATGAAAAAACCTTGAAAGCTGCACCAATTTTGCCCGACCACATCAGCAGCTTGAAAATAGGCGGACTACGGATGGGACGCAGCCGCCTTGACCTGACTTTTGAACGTGACCCAAAGACAAAGCTGGTCAAATTGAACCCGTTGCAAACTTCGACCAGCACACCGTCAGAGATAACGATCAGTTCTGCTTCAATATGAACCTGGCACACTACTGGGAGATTTAACTTTACGATTTTGAGTGGTTGATTTAATGACATTCAGGAGGAACGTATTTTATGACAGACTCTAGGAAGACGTTACGACGTTTGAGCTTCTTCACGGTACTGACCATGTTGCTCGTATTGCTGGCAGCTTGCGGTGACAACACTGCCACCAACACGGCAGCCCCAGCAACAACGGCTGCGGCGGCTACCACTGCCGCCGCGACTACCGCAGCCGCGGCGACGACGGCGGCGGCGGCTACCACTGCTGCACCCGCCGCAACAACGGCTGCTGGTGCTACCACTGCTGCAACAACGGCTGCTGGTGCTACCACTGCTGCAACAACGGCTGCGCCCGCCGCAACTACCGCAGCAGCCGCGACTACGGCGGCTGCCGTTGCGCCCAATACCTCGGTTAGTGGCAACGTTCGGATTGCGATTGCGCCTTCTTCTCCGGCGGAAGATGCGATTGTAGATCAGCAGTTGGCGAATTTTGCCAAAGCTTACCCCAACGTTAAGGTAACTAAGGAAGTTATCGCCAGCGATTATCTGACCAAGATTCAGACCTTGCTGGCGGGTGGCAATGCCCCCGACGTGTTCTACGTAGATAGCCTGCCCGCGATTGACCTGATTGAAGACAAGTTGTTAGAGCCATTGAACAGCTACGCCGACAAATTCAAGGTCAACACTGCCGATTTCTATCCCAGCCTGATCAAGGCCTACACCGGCTCGGACGGCAAGGTTTACGGTCTGCCCAAAGACCACAATACGCTGGCGATGATTTACAACAAAGAATTGTTGCAGCAGGCTGGCGTTACCGCCCCGCCCAAGACCTGGGACGAGCTAAAGGCGGCTGCCCAGAAGCTGAAGGACAAGATGCCTGCCGATACCACCCCGATTGCCCTCGAACCCGACCTGGCTCGTTTGCTGGCCTTCGTCTATCAGGCTGGTGGCTCGATGGTTTCGGATGACCGCAAAAGCTCCAAAGTAAGCGACCCGGCCTTCAAGAAGGGTCTCGAATTCTACACGGGCCTTCGCACGGCTGGTTTCGCGAAGAAATCGAGTGAGTTGGGCGCTGAGTGGCCTGGCGATGCGCTGGTCAAGGGCAAGGCCGCGATTGCTTTCGAGGGTGGCTGGTTCATTCCTTTCGCCGATAAAGCTGGTGCGATGAGCAAATTTGGAATAGCGGAAATGCCGAAGGGCGAACAGCAGGGCAACCTCGACTTCACCGTCGCCTACGTAATGTCGGCGAAGGCTGCGAACAAGGACGCTGCTTTCTCGCTACTCAGTTTCATGACCAGCGATAGTCAGCAGAAACTTTTGACCGATGCTGGTCTGGCGCTACCTTCCCGCAAAGCCTTAACCGATAGTTTTGTCGCCAAGTATCCTGAGCGCAAGCCTCTGGTAGACGGTGTCGCTTATGCTAAAGCCTGGCAATTCGGGGTCGGCTTCGGCGGCTTCGATACCAAAGCCAACCCGGTACTTCAGGGTGTCTTCTCTGGCAGCAAGCAGATAGACGGCGCAATAACAGAACTGGATAAACTGGTCAAGGATAAACTAGCTAACCAGTAACCTATCTACACAACAAAATCCTCTCTTCTTAATTATTGAAAATTTTCGTCGAAAATTTTCAATAATTAAGAAGACGCGAAACTTCTAGCTTTGGAAAATTTCCCAAAATTTTCCAAAGCTAGAAAAAGGTTTGTATCTGCTTAGAAACTATCTCAGTAGGGGTTTGATGAATCAAACCCTGAACGTGGGCGCAATGAATTGCGCCCCTACTGATATAGATGCTTAATGGGAGGGAGGGAATTTTATGGCTATGACGGTGGGTAAGACCGAACCGATGAGCTTGCAACGCCAGAAACGGCAGGATGCTTTTGCCGGGTGGTTCTTTGTTGCACCGGCCCTGCTTTTTTTCTGTGTCTTTACGGTGTTCCCGGTTTTGTATGGCGCGTTTCTTAGTCTGTTCAAAATTAACGTGACCACGATAGATACTCGTACTTTCGTGGGTCTGGATAACTTTCCGAAAGTGCTGGGCAATGAAGATTTTCAGATTGCCCTGTGGAACACCGCCCGGTTTTCGTTTTTTGTGGTGACTCTTCAAACTATGCTGTCTTTGCTACTGGCGGTAGCAGTGAATCAGAAGATAAAAGGCCGCACTTTCTTCCGTACCGCCTTTTTCTTCCCTTCCATCAGCAGTTCGGTGGTTATCAGCATCATCTTTTTGTGGGTTTTCAACAAGTTCGGCTTGCTCAACTACTTTCTCTCGCTTTTCGGTGCAAACGGCCCGGTCTGGGTGGATGACCCGAAAACGGCTCTGCCCGCCATTATGGGCCTGAATATCTGGACTACCGCCGGAACGTTTATGGTGATTTATCTGGCGGCTTTGCAGGATATTCCAGCCCAGCTTTACGAAGCGGCGGCGATGGACGGCGCGAACGGGGTTCAAAAATTTTTCGGGATTACCGTGCCATTACTCTCGTCTACCACTTTCTTTATCGTTACGCTGGGCATTATCGGCACGTTCCAGATGTTCGACCAGGCGTTTGTAATTTCGGCGGGTAGTGGCGGGCCGGAAAAATCTACCCTGACCATCGTCTTTTACATTTATCAGCAAGCTTTTAGAGAGCGCAACGGCATGGGCGTAGCGGCGGCAGGGGCGGTTATCTTGTTTGTCATTATCTTCAGCCTGACCTTGATACAGAAGCGCTTCTTTAAGACTGAGCAAAATTACTAGAAGAGAGGAGGTAACTAACCATGGCAGTTTCCGCTAAAGCGCCCGTAGCCGAGGCCGGGATAGTAAATGAGAGTTCTGCTTGGACTAGAAGGTTAATCAAGATTGTTTCCTATACCTTGCTAATCGCTTTCGCCTTGATTCAGTTTCTTCCTTTTATCTGGGCTTTAAGTGCATCGTTCAAGAACCAGCAGGAAATTCAAAATAGCTTGAGCTTTCCGCCGAAATTTATCCCGGACAACCCAACGTTGCAAAACTATTTCGATATTTTTACAATTGTGCCGTTTGGGACGTGGTATTTGAACAGCTTCTTTGTGGCTATTGTCACAACCGTGCTGACGCTGTTCTTTTCGGCGACTTCCGGCTATGCTTTCGCCCGTATTCCCTTCCCTGGTCGAGATATTGTCTTCTGGATGATTATCGGTACGATGGCAATACCGGGCGTAATTACGCTTATCCCAACCTATATTTTGCTCAAGAACCTGGGCCTGATTGATACTATGCAGGGACTAATCATCCCGTTTATGGTGACGGCCTTTGGTATCTTCCTGATGCGCCAGTTCTTTAGCTCCATCCCGGTTGAACTGGAAGAAGCGGCGCGGGTAGATGGGGCAGGTCGTATCCGTACCTTCTGGCAGATTGTGTTGCCGTTGGCCCGTCCCGCACTTTCGGCTCTGACTATCTTCACCTTTATGGGTCGCTGGAACGACTTCTTGATGCCCTTGATTATCATCGGTAAATCCGAACTGTTTACTTTGCCGCTGGGCATGAGTACTTTTCGCGGTCAGTACAAAACTGACTGGAATTTGCTGATGTCCGGCTCGATTCTGGTGATGATACCGATTGTAATTTTGTACATTGCTTTCCAACGCTTCTTTATCGAAGGTATTTCAACTACCGGCCTTAAAGGGTAAAAAACTAACATCCTCCTCCTTGTATCTATATCAAGCGAGGCGAAGATAGGTTGCTTCGCTTCGCTTCTATCATTTAAACTTTAACACTTTAATTAGCCAGGATTTTTGCTTATGCTCAGGCAACAGCCTGACTCTTTTTATTTTCAAAATTTCCTGGAAGAAAATCTTGAAAAGGTAAAACAAAAATCTTGTTAGAAACAGGCAGATGAGGCGATTTTGAACAGTTTTGAGACGCTTGACGAAACAGTGACCGAGAATCTGGCCCGACCTTTTGCAGTGACCGGGCGACGCGGCTATCTGATTGGGCATATGAACGGGGCGTTTCCCGATTTGGGCCACCATTTGCCGGGCGAAATGGCGGGACTTTGGATACCGCCAATTAAGCTGGCGGATGGCTTTTGGTTTGGCCTGACCCCAAGCGAGGCTTTCGAGGCTGACTCTGATAATAATCCGGCTTGCGAGTGGCTCTACGGCCCGAATTGCGGTAGCTTTACGATGCAACCGGGGCGGGCGCAGCGCGAGTTTGAGCTAACCATTTCAGGGGCAAAAGTGACGGCCCGGCAAGAGCTTTTTATGCCAGAACACGAACCTGGTTTGCTTATTTCGCTTAATTTGAGCAACCAATCCGAAAGCGATTTGGCTCTGACGCTCTCCTGGCTGGTACGCTTTGATTTGCAAGGGGCATGGTGGAGCAACTGGCCTGACCGGGCCGATACCGCCCAGTATGAGCCATCGAACAGCGCAATTTTAGCCAACGATACTGGCAATAGCCAGTGGTGTGCCGGGATGCAGAGCGAGCGAATAGCCGATAGCTACCGCATTGGCCCGGAAGTGTGGGCGGCTGAGAAAACCGCCTCGCTACAGGGTAGTTCACAGGAAGCACAGGGACTATTGCGTAATCCAACGGAACTGCAAGGGCAGGGTATATCTGGTCGGCTGGATTATCGCTTGACGTTGGGGGCTGGTCAAACGCTAACTTTAAATTTTACCATTGCGGGCGGGCCAGAAGGCGCAGAATTTACCCGCCAAAAGCTGACCGAACTATTGTCACGGCGGCAAGAATTATGGGCCGAGAAAACGCAAGTACTTGAAAGAGTGCTGGAACACACTCCCGCCATCGCCACGCCCGACCCGGCTTTTAACCGGGCTTTTGTTCCTTCCAGCCTTTGCATGGATTTACTGACGATTGATTTGCCGGGTTTGGGGCGGGGCATTGTGGCGGGATTGCCTGATTTTGGCTGGTTCTTTGGCTGCGATACTTATTACAGCGCCAGTGGCTTATTGATTTCGGGGCAGGCCGAAACTGCCCTGGCGACGCTACGGATGCTGGCAAAACTGGCAACGCAGCAGGGCGGGCGTATCCCTCACGAAATTACCGCTTCCGGCGATTTTTTCAATCCGGGCAACCCGGTTGAAACGGGCGAATTTGTGACGGCGGTTGAACGGGCCTTTCGCTGGACAGGCGACTGGAATTTTCTGACGGAAGTATACGAGGTCTGTTGTACCGGGATTTTTGATTATTTGCTGGGCGAATGTGACCCCGAAGGTAGTCTGCTCCCGAATGGGCCGGGCCTGTTAGAATTACGAAGCGCCGAGCATGGCAAGAAACTGGACGTGGCTTGTAGCCTGTTTCAGGGGCTTCATTCGCTGGCGTACCTTGCCTCAGTAGTTGGGGATGGGCCAACCGCCGAGCGCAGTCTGGCGCTGGCGGACGAAGTACGTACCCGCATCAACCGCTATTTTTGGGTGGAAGCGCGTCAGGAATATGTCTGGCGGATTGAGCCGGACTTGACGGTACACCCTGACGAACCAGCTCATAGCTACGTCGCGCTGGAAATGGGCTTGTTACGACAGGACGACGCTGCCGAGGCAAAACGGATTGAGCGTTTGTTTGAACTGGTGGAAGGGCCGGGCCATACCGGGCCAAAGGGCATTATTCACCCCGGCACTACCGATTTTGTAATGCCGATTCAAAATGCTATTGTGGCGCTGGCGGAGTTTCGCTATGGTCGCCCAAACAAAGGTCACCGCTATCTTGAACACATGGTGGATTTGTACGGTTATTATATGCCCTGGGCCATTCCCGAATTTGTCGGGCCAACTGGCTGTTTCCTGCAAGCCTGGTCTAGCGCTGCCTACAACTGGCTGGTGGTGCAGGGAATGTTTGGCTTGCAGCCCGACCCGGTTCAAAAAACCGTGCTGGTGCAACCACAATTGCCGGACGGTTGGGATTTTATCGAAGTCCGAAACCTGACAATCTGGCAGGGCCGCTACGATTTACGCCTTGAGCGTGAAGGTGATACCGTGAAATTTTCGTCCAAAGAGCATCTCGCCAGCCCTGACAATCTGCGCTTTGAGGTAATAAATAAGCCAGAATTACCGACCAGTTTTGTTTAGCGTGGGTAATTCTGGTTTAACTCAAATGATACTTGGGCATTATGGACTTGTTATAATTATGTCTTTAACTTGCGGACAATTAAATTCGGTTTGAATATGTTGTATGAGAGCTGCTTTGTGCTTCAATAACCATTGAGGATTGTTACCCGCATACAACTCGACTTGCCAGGTGGAGTAATATTTCCCGCTACTTCTTATATGTCTGGTGATTTTATAAACTGCCTTGCAATGGAAGAAGAAGTTAATTACTCGCGTGAGAGAGTAATTAACTTCTTCTTCCTCTCCGTTCCTTTTGATGTAGCGGTTCATCAAGTCCAGCTTTTTGGGGGATGCTAATTGGGTGTGATTGAAGCGGAAATTTATCTCGTGTATTTTTTTCTCACTATTGCAAATGCTACATAATGTTTGCAAATTAGCTACTGTAGTTTCACCACCCATTGCATAAGGTACTATATGGTCGGCTTGTAATTTAACTCCACGCCCCTTTTCTGCTCCACAGGCTAGGCAAGCGTTACCATCGCGATTAAAGAGTTGCGTTAGCTCATTAGGAGTTAACCCTCTGTCTAACCGCCTAAACATAGGTGATGTTAGCTCAGGAAGCATTGTTGAGGTTATTCCGAACTGTTGCTCGTGAAGTACCCGATTCATTGCTCCATCAAAGGCGGTTTTGAATTTATTGTAGCTTTTATAGAAAGCCTTCCATAAACTTCCTGGCGTGGAAAATTCATTTCTCAGATTCTCGTCTATTGCACGAACCGACATTTCTACCAATTTCCTGGCAAGCTCGTCCAGGTCGTATTTATCCCGGTCTTCAAAAGGATAGTAAATAGGAGCATTTTGCTTCTGGGCAATGTGACGCGCAATCTTAATCAGATCTGACTCAAGTACACTTTCAACACCATCGTTTTCTCTATCAAAATATGTCTCAATCCACTGATTGACTTGCGGTTGCATCTCTTCGGGCGAGAGATATTCTTTAGCCCATACATCTGGAAGCTTCTTGGAGATTGCTGCAATAAAGGTATCGAATTCAGGTTTAGTATGCTCATAAACCATAATAAATTCGCTAAATGATTGCATCTCATCAAACTGTTCTTCGGATGTGCTTACCGTAATTTCGGTTTGAAACCAGCCTATCGGGAGAGTTTGCGAGAACGGTAACAGCGAGTATTCTCCACTGTTGATTTGCCTGGATAATTCTTCAATCAAACCGATTGAAATATATTCCAGTGGATAAAAACCTCTGGTAACTGGTTTTCCATCCTCTATTCCACCAGTCAGTGTAGGAGTAGCCCACTCAATGAGACGCTTCCATTTATCTACAAAGAGAACAATATTGGCTTCGCTATTACCCCCCGCCCGTTTGCCTCGCAACGCTCTGCCTATCATTTGGGTCAAAAGAATAGGACTGGTAGTTTGGCGCGTTATAAAGACGGTTTTAACACTGGGAACGTCAGTTCCTTCGGTCAGCATCCGCACGTTAATCAGAACGTCCAACTTATCATTGCCAGATGCGTCTTTACCTTCTTTAAACTCTTTCAGAATAGCAGCATTCTCGGTTGAGTTTCTTTGGTTACGGGCTTCGGCAGTACCGGGGTCAGCATCAATATGAGAGTAAATTGCTTTTGCCTTGATGCCCTTTTCAAGTAATTTGCTTCTCAGGTAGACACACTGAAACCAGCGATCCGCAAAGATTATGGTCTTTCCGTATTGTTCTTTGTTTTGGACATACTCATTTATGATAAGGTCATTTCTGGGGTGGTCTTTGGCTAATTTTTCTACAAGCCATTCTGGTATGTCCTTATGCTCTATTGCCAACTGAGTGTACAGCTCGTCATTGACCTCTAGTTCTTGTCCAGTTGCTTTTTCGATGTAGTTGGGCCTTGCCAGAATATTCTGAGCCATTAACTTAGCTTTTTTGGCCTCGTAAATAACGCCTTGTTCAAAAATTTTACCAAGCCAACCCCTTCTCGTCTCATCGTTATAGGTTGGGGTGGCGGTCAGACCAAGAAGATAAAGATTTGGTAAAAGCTCCCGAATGCCTGGGGTGGCCTCTTGCTTACTTACCAGCAAATTTCTACAGCCGTAGGCGGGTGCGTGATGGGCCTCATCTAGCACGACAAACAAACGTGATTGCTTGCAGTTTTCGATAAATTTCTTAAAGTTAGTTGTAACCGTTCTACCCCTATTATCTAGCGCCTCAGTGTACAAATTTTTAATGGCGGTTTGGGTAGTCATTATTACAACATCATCAGTTAGCTGAATTGAGGAAGGGCGGTCATGCGAAAGTGCGCTCGAAATTACCCTGATATTAAGACTATTTCGCGGTTCTGGAATCCATCTGGCATTAGTGTTAAATTCTGAAAATGCCTGATCCAATAAATGAAAAGATTGAGCCAACCAAAGAATCTTAATATTTTTCGGAAGAACGTTAGTACACAACCATTTGACGGCGGTAAAAGTTTTGCCCGCGCCAGTAGGAAGTACTAATAAGCCACTTTTGGCTGTATCACCCCGAAAATTAAAAACTTTGCCAAGTGCCTCAAAAGCTTCACTTTGATGCGAGAAGGGCGACTTTTCTAACTGAGTAGGGTTTTGTTCTCTTAATTGCTCAAGGTTGATTGAATTGTAAGTCATGAGTTTTCCTGGGAATATTGAGAGGCATCCTACCAATGATATTATTTTTACATTGATAGAAATCGTTTTACTTAATTTGAAGAGGAAATCTGAAAAGTACAACTTCCTTTGGAGATTGAACCTTGAATTATTATAACCTATAATTATTCAAAATACAATCCCCCAATTTAAAAGTTGTAAAAATCAATAAAAATCAAGCTTTAATAATAATTCCGCTATCGGGGTGCGGCTGTTTCAGGATGTCGAATTCTTCGTCCATTCGCTTCTCGCCGTCCCCGACCAGGCGGCGTTTGAGAGCGAACAGGATAGCCAACGCCAGGGGCGCGAGACCCATCCACAGCACAAAGCCAAGCAGATGATTGAGCATAAAGAATAGCGCATACACAGCACTAAATTCGGGCAGCACTGGCGTGTCGCCTACGCTGGGCAAGCCGCTTAGACCGTAGCGCCAGTAGAACCAGGCGAACCCGACCAACACACTGAAATAGACCAGCCAGCAGAGCATCAAAAAGCAACAGGCGAACAGGCGGCGGAAAGGGAACGGCGGCACGCGCAGCCCGACCATAACGCTATAGCCCAAATCAACCCGGCCTGTAATATGGCGGCGACGACGCTCGACCCAATCAAAGAGCAGGGCGGGCAGAATCAGGCCAGCCGCCAGCGCCAACCCGCTTCGCCACAAACTATCTTCGCGCAAAATATCCAGGCTGGTAGTGCCAAAGGCAAATTGCCGCCCTTGCGCCAGATAGAAAAAGAAAGGCAGAAAAGCGGTAGTAGCCGCACCAAGCAAGGCCAGAAAAGCCAGCCCGCTCCGCCATATCAGCAAGGCCACAAACGGAATCAGCAGCAGCGCCCCGGCAATCAGCGCTCTTTGTTCGCGCCCCTGCGAGAACCATTCCTCGCGGGCCAACGCCATATCCTGTCGCGTGTTACGCAGTACCGGGTCTACCACCGACTCTACATTATCGTAAGAGCCAAGTCGGTAATCCTGAATGGCGACGCGCAAACTTTTTTCAGCATCTATCGCTAACGGGTCGTTCGTGGCAAGAGGCAACGATAATCCCAGCCGCAAGCGGTACGCCTGGGCCAGCGTCCGGCGCTGTTCGACCAGTGCCAGCATTTTTTCGGCTAAATCTACTGGCGGCATCGCCAGCGCGGTAGTCAGGATACGGCCCTGATTGGCGCGCGGTATTTCTACGCCGAGCAATGCTGCCGTGGTCGAAGCAATATCTTCTTGCCGACCCCAAAAACTATCACCCGGCTGTACTGCTTGCCCAATCATTAATAATGGTACTGTCCAGCGGTCGCCCGTTTGCACGGCGTTATCCCAATCACCCGTAACGATGACGGTAGTGCGGTTTAGCTCGACTTCCTGTGGGTCGAGCATCTGGGTGAGCGCTTCGTTCAGGTTCTGCCGCGCTGCCAGTGCTTCGGGCGAGTTGTAACCATATTCTGTTTCGGCGTGGCCCAGCGCGGTAAATTGCACCAGGGTAAAATTAGCCGATTTTTTCTTGAGGAAATTTAGGGCCGCATCGCCTACATCGGTAGCGGGTTGCTCGATGGGGAAGCCCGCAAAATAGTCGAGCCATTCCGGGCGCAGCACGTCGTACCAATCTGTCGTACCAAAGAAAGCAGTAGTGTTTTTGCTGCGTTTGACGCAGGTTAGCAAGTTGCCACAGGCAATCGGACTATTCAGGCGGGATAATTGAAGGGCTGGCGAGGGCGGTTCGGTGGTCATATTTTTGGGGTCTAAAGAAAACCCACTGCTGATTTCGACGGCTGAACCAGTTAAGAGCGTCACCAGTCCTGGTGTGTTGGGTTGAACTGGCGCAGTAAAGAGGTGGGCGCTGGTGCTGGCCTGTTTAAAACTTGCTTGCTGAAAAACTGGCAGCCCCTCTACATCATCATGTCCCAGCCCGGCTACTACCACCAGCACCACCCGGTTTGTCAGCGGTTGGGTTGTGCCGGGCGCACGGGTCAGACTATCGGAAGGGGTAGCGCTGGTCGGCAAAATGGATTGGGGTGGCTCAAGGGCCAGTTCGACTGGCTGAAAACTCTCCACCGCCGCCCGCAGATAATATGGCGCAACCAGCGCCCCGGTTGCCAGCAAGCCCACCAACAGCAAATAAAGTAATGGAGCGCGCATTCTCGCCAACCTGCGTCCGAGCATAAGCAATCCCCCAATGCTAATTTTGAATTTTGAATTTTGAATTTTGAGTTATAAGATTTTAATTCAAAATTCAAAATTCAAAATTCAAAATTACTCCACTGCTGGGCCAGTGCGGTAATACCAGGTTACGTCGCGGCGATGACGCATTACGACGCTTTGTACCAGACCCAGCGCCATCATGGTCGTCCAGAACGAACTGGCTCCTTTGCTGATGAGCGGCAAAGGAATACCCGTCACGGGCATCAGCCCTAAATTCATGCCGATATTTACAAACATCTGGAAAAAAAGCATGGTCAAGACCCCGATACAAATGTTTTGTCCATAAGTATCGAGGCTGATGCTGGCGGCGTGCGCCAGCCTCAACAAAATTAACACCAGCACCGTGAACAGCGCCACGCAGCCCACAAAGCCAAATTCTTCGGCTACCACCGAAAAGATAAAGTCGGCATCCCGAATTTTTAGATAATTGGCCCGGTTGTGAAAGCCGTTGGTCAAACCCTGTCCAGTCAAGCCGCCGCCTTCAACCGAGCGCCGCGATTGAATCAAATTATAACCTTCGCCCTGCGGGTCGGATTCAGGATGTAACCAGCTATCCACGCGAGCGCGCATATAATTGGGTACAGGGTCAACCTGACCGCCGGTAAAATCGCGGGCCTGCCACACCACAAAAATTATTGGTACAATTATCATTACCAATGTCAGCATGTGCAATCGGTCAGCCCCCGCCGACCAGGTCATCACCGCCCAGACCGCAATCAGCACCAGCGTTGTACCCAGGTCGGGCTGAATCAGTACCAGCAGCAAAACTGGCGCAGTCATAAGCAAAGAAAAGATAAAGACTGGCAAGCGGCGTACCCGGTGCTGATTGGTGGTGTAGAACTGGGCCAATAGCAAAATCATCAGCAGCTTGACCGTTTCGGACGGCTGCCACTGAATCGGGCCAATATCTACCCAGCGCGATGCTCCCAAAATGCTTTTGCCCGCAAAACGGACTAACAGCAAAGAAGCGACGCAGAAAATGTAGATTGGGAATTGTAAACTCTGGAAAATATGATAATCGAGCCGGGAAAAGACAAAAAATAGTATCAGGCCCGGTACAAAGCCTTTTATAAACTGGTCGGGCGCAAGATTATTTAAAGTTTTATCCGTGACGGTGGCGCTATAGACCATCATTATGCCAAAGGCGGAAGTTGCCAGCACCGCCAGAAAGAGCGGAATATCAAAATGTCGCCAAAAAGTAGATTTTAACATAGCCTCTTAGTTTTACATAATGCGAACAGTTTCACCCACAGTATAGCAGATTAGCATGAGAATGCAACACTCAATTAACCTGTTATTGTTGCACTATACACCAAATTAAGGCAAAATACCTGGCAGGGTAATTAGGTTGATAATCGAGAATCAAGAAAGAGAATTATTCAATGAAATTTTCAGGCCGCATCTTCTGGCTTATATCACTTCTTTTATTGGCGTTGCTAACGGCTTGCGGCTCTCCCAGCGCGACATCCGCCCCAACGGTAACGCCCGTGCCAACCGTTACCCCAACGGCCCAGCCGATTGCCAGTTTTGTGCCGACCACTCCGACTGTCACACCGCCTGCGTCCGGCCCAACTCAACTGCCCCAACCCAGCGCTACCCCTGCGGCGGTGCCGCCAACTCAGCCCGCTACTGGCCCTGGCGGAAGGATTTATCAGCACAACGCCGTTGGCGAAAGCATTTTTGGCACGGTGGGGGAGCAGTATTATCTGTACGAACCATCTGACCCAACCCCTAAAACTGCCCCTTTAATTATTTTGCTGCACGGTTATGGTGGAGTTACGCCGGAAAGTTATCGGCCCTGGATTAACCATCTGGTCAAACGCGGCAATCTGGTGATTTATCCCGTCTATCAGGTTGGAGCTTTTGATAGGGGTGAGGCTTTTACTGCCAATTCCGCCAAAGCAATAAAAGATGCTCTGCAACAACTGGGTAACGGCAAGGTCAAGCCCGACCTGGATAAAGTAAGCTATTTTGGTTACAGCGTGGGCGGCGTGCTGGCGGCTAATCTTACCGCTCAACTTGATACTTTTGGGTTGCCCGCGCCCAAAGCCCTATTCCTGATGACTCCCGGTGGCGCGGTTGGCTATGGGCTGGGTTCGGGCAATTTCAAACTGGAAGTTACTGGCCTGAAGCTGGAAGATGCCGCAACCCTGGGAAAAATCAACTCAAATATCAAAATGCTGGTCGTTACGGCTGACCGCGACCAGGTGGTCGGTAATATCGCTGCCCGTTTTATCTGGCAAAGCACCAGCCAGATTCCAGCCTCTAACAAAGATTATGTTATTATTAATAGCGATTTGCACGGGCAACCAATTTTACTGGCTGACCATTCTACTGCCAACCGATTTCCGCCCAACGCCCTGAGCTATTTTGGTATGTGGAAGCTTTTCGATGCGCTCCAGAGTTGTGCCTTGAGTAATCAGGAATGTGATACGGCACTGGGCAACACCCCGGCCCAGCGCTATATGGGCAAATGGAGCGACGGCATACCCGTGAAAGAATTAACTATTCTTAAGAATCCCTAGTTTTCGGTACTGCAAACTATACCAAAATAGAGTAATATTGTTTATAATAGGGGAGCTACTGCAAGTCTTTAAACCAAATGGGTTTCAGTATCAGCCAGCAAAGATGCAGAAAGAACTAAAGACTAATTTTATCTCTCGATTCCTATTTTACCGTTTGTCTTTTTGCATTTTTGCATCTTAATCGGAGCTTGTCCATGAGGCGATTCTTGAGTTTTTTAAATGTTTCGAGCAGTCTGCGGCGGCGGCTTTTTATCTTTAGTGTTGTTATGTCCATGATTCCCGTAATTCTGGCTGGCACAATTAGCTATGTCGTGGCTCGGAACGCAACCCAGGAAAGCGCTTCTCAAAATCTGCTCAATTTGAGCATTACTATCAGTAATAAACTTGACCGCTTTTTGTTCGAGCGCTGGAAAGATGTGCAGTTGCTGGCGGCTAGTTCCGAAGTGGTGGGTGCCACTCCTACCCGGCAGATCGAGGTTTTAGAACGTAGCCAGAGTCTTTTTCCTTTTTACACCCGGTTGGCGGTGATTGATGTCAATGGCAAGGTGGTTGCCACTACTAATTCGACTCTTTTTTCATCGGTAGTTAGCGAGACCCAATGGTTTAAGCAAGTTAAAGCTACGGGCAAACCCCAAACCGAACTTAGCAACGAGCTTGTCGGGCAATCTCCCCGGTTGCTTTTTGCCGCGCCTATTTTTCTCAACGGCAATAATATCGTCTGGGGCGCAATCGTGGCTGACCTGGATTTTAACCGGGTGGCAGAATTGATTAACGATGAGAAATTTGGCAAAACCGGGCGCTTGTTATTGGTAGATGGCAATGGGCGCGTTTTGGCTGGCCCGCCGCCCCTTCGAATCGGTAACGACCTCTCCAGTCTGTCGCCAGTACAGCGCAGCATTAGTATTCAGAAACAAGCCGGGCCGGATGGCGTAAAAGCCTCCCGCCAGCCTATCGAGAGCGTGGCTTTTACCACTCAGGTCGGAGATGGGAATGATAGCCAGCTTTATGGGGTAGCACCTGAAATCGGCTTTGGCAATTTCGAGGGCTTGAATTGGGCCGTGCTATCTCGGCAGGACGAAAGCGATGCCACCAGCGCCGCCAGCAGCCTGGCTTTGTTAATATTACTGGTTGGGGCAGGGGCAATGCTGGTTTCTGCCGTGCTTTCGGTACTGATTGCCGACCGCAC
>JBBQXW010000009.1:0-55649 GCA_038209275.1 Chloroflexia bacterium
TTACAACGTGACTCAGCACGATATGTCTATGCAAATCCTCGATCACAAGATGGAAAACGTGGCGGCGACGCGGGCGAGTTGCGTGGCAACCGCAAACCCCGGTTGCCAGCTACAGCTTCAACTGGGCGTGAAGCGTGCCAACCTGAACGATGGCCGCGAACAGCCCGTCGAAGTAGTTCATCTGGTCGAATTGCTGGACGAAGCGTATCAAGCCGGGATGCAGCCCAACGATTAATACAGGTTTCCTTTAAAATTGATTTTTCAAAAAGGAAATTTTGCTGTGCAAAAACCCGACAATTCCAGCCCCAAGAACAAACCTGAACCGCGAAGGATGCGACGGAAGCTGAAATTGTTGACGGGATTTTTCGGGCTGTGGCTGGGATTGATGCTGGTTTTGCTGGCGGCACTATGGCCTGCTTCGACTTATGCTTACTCGACCAATTTTAATAGCTACCCCGATTTGACCCCGGCAGAGGCGTTAGGCATACCCGGCCTGACCTTTACGGCTGCGCCCGGCGGTAGTTGGATAATCGGCACGAGCTTTTTTAGCACGCTGAATGGCAAGATTCTTTATCAGCCCCTGACCGCCGGGACGCTGACGATTGCCTTTGCCGCGCCCCAAAATAATGTCAGCTTCGGCTTTGCCACTACGGTTTCAACACCTCTGGTGGTACGGGGCTATTTTGGCGGGAGTTTGGTGTTTAGCAATAATTTTAGCGGCTCTTTTTTTGCCAGTGGCTTTTTTGAAGGCTTGGCAACCGTTGGCGCACCCTCGATTGATTCGGTTCAATTGAGCGTAGCAAGCGGATTAATCGCGATTGATGACCTTGTGACTAACCCTGCGCCGCCCACACCGACTCCCACTATTAGCGCTACGCCCACCAATCGCCCTACCCCAACTCCCACCCCGCGTGCGGCTGACCCTGCCGATATAGTGGCGCAACTGCGGGTAACGCCCGACCGGGTAGCGGCAAACGATGCCGAGAATTTGATAACTTATCGCTTTGCCGTAAAAAATATCGGGGTAGGCGAAGCTTCCTCGGTGGCGCTGGTGCTGCCGATTGACCCGCAACTGGTGGTAGGCTTTGCCGATTTGGGCAGTTCGGGTGCGTGGGTAACTTCAGTAACGACCGAGACACTGACTATCGGGCTACCAACCTTGCGAAATAGTGCGGTAGTGACGGGAGCGGTGACGTTCCGGCCAAAAGCCAATGCCACGCCAGACACAAAAATTTCTACTCGCTACACGATACGCTACGATGACCCGACCGGGGCGGGGCGGCAGCGTTTGAGCAACGCGGTGGATTTTAGCTTGGGCGCGGCGGGCAGCAATCTGAATGTGGCGGACGGGGCAATACAATTGCTGGTCAGCGATAGCCCGACGGCAAGCAGCAAACAGACTTATCGGGCCAGCTTTTTAATTCCCAACGAACTAACGACAGCCTGGTTAACCCGGCCCGATGGCACCAGTCCCACGCTTGGCACAGGTCGGGCCAACCAGAATGGCGAAGTCAGCCTGACGGTAGACACGGCGGGTCTGGCGGCAGGAACGTATACAGTAGCGCTTTTCGGCAACCGCAGCGAAGTAACCGGTAGTGGCAATTTAGTAGTCAATGCCGTTACAGTGGCAAATCCGGGCGACGGCTGGAAACGTTAGTTGCTGCTACCAGCGTTGGTTCAAAAGCGGGCGCGACGTGGGCGGCGAAAAGTTCCATTGTTCGCAGCGATTTTTCATAGGGCATATTGCCGAAATTTACCACCAGGCTTGGCTCGACCGGGCCGAAAAGCTGTTGAGCATATTTTAGCTGCTCGATTACTTCAACTGGGTCGCCGATAAAGGCCCGCGTTTCCGCCAGCGCTCGCTCGTAAGACATAGCCTCGATATGCTCCATCAGGCCCACGCAGCCTTTATACTGCTCCGAACTGCGATAATTCCAGGCCACCGCGCTTTCTTTGAAAACTTCGATATATTCGTGCAGGTAAAGTTGGGCTTCGCGTCGGGCGATTGCGCCATCTTCGGCAAGATAGGTGTGATAAGTAATTTGCACCCGCCCGCCGCCTGCCCCATGTCCGGCGGCTTCGTAGGAACGACGGTAGAGTGCCAGATTTTCAGCCAATAGCTCAAAATCGTTCAGGTGCGCCACCACCATTAAATTGTAGCCTTGCTGTCCCGTCCATTCAAACGACTGCGGCGTATTGACGGCGGCGATAAAAATTGGTGGATGGGGCTTTTGATATGGCGCAGGCAGTAGATTGAGCGGCCCGAAGCGGTGAAATTGCCCCTCAAAAGTTACGTCTTTCTCTGTCCATAGCCGCTTGATGGCACTAATTCCTTCTTCAAAACGCTGGCGGCTTTCGTCGAGTGATACGCCAAAAGCGTCAAATTCTTCTGGCAAGAAAGCGCGGGCAAAGCCAACTTCCAGCCGCCCTGCCGCAATATTATCCAGCATAGTCAGTTCGCCCGCCAGCTTGAGCGGGTGGGTGAAGGCTGGAATTACCGCACCGGTCACCATTTGAATCTTCTGAGTGCGGGCGGCGATTGCCGCTAGTAGCACAATCGGGCTGGGCATATAACCACCGTAGGCTCGAAAATAGTGTTCCACCAACCGCACGTGCGAAAAACCCAATCGCTCGGCGGCTTCGCTCAGTTCAATAACTTCTCTATAATATTGGGCCGCCCCTTTTTCTTCAGGGCGCATCGTTGGGAAAAAATTAACTCCTGTTAACATTGCTATACTTTCTGGTAACTTATTTGATTAGCCGTTTTTTAATTGACTGCTTGCCCCTGTGTCCCTGTTCTATACACTGATTTCTAATCGGACAGAAATTCTACATATAGTAATCTACTCCATTATATAATAACCCCGACACTGACGTGTATAAGATTTTCGCTTACCCCCCCGTCAAAGCCCGAAAATCGTGCGCTAGTGAATTTTTCTTTAGCATAAGACAAATGAGCTATTGCAAATCGGATTGGTCTGTAGCATAATAATCGTAAGGTGATGGACTAAACTTAGTCCAGATTTTCGTTTTAATCTCTAGTAGCAACTAATCTGGCTAAAATTAAACTATCAGCTAGTTTTGGCACTGAAAGCGATTTATTATAACAATGACTGTGAATAATGAGCGTTACGTTTTTGAATACAGTACCCTTGAGGGTATCTTACGGGGAGTGAACGGGCTAGAAGATAGGGAACTGACCGACCTTATAAAAGAACGCTGTGGAGTAGATTTAGTCCGCCCTCACAAGCAATATCCCACCGAAGTTGGTTCTAATGTTATTCAAGTTATCCGCGAAGCTCGCTTTGCTGATTTGAGTGAACAAGAAGGGCTGGTGGCGATGGGCCGGGCTACCGCGCGTGGCTACACCCAGACTATTATCGGGCGAGTTATGTTTGCTTCGCTAAAATTTCTTTCGCCCGAACGGGCTTTGCAATTATTCGTTAAAACAATGAACAAAGAAGTCTCTTATGGCGAACGTACTCTGGTAAAACAAGGCGACCAGAGTTTTATACTTCAATTTCGGGACGACCCCGGTATGCCCCCCTTTGCTCAGGGTCTAATCCTCGAATTTTTAGCCAACCTAAACCTGCCCAAAGCCGCAGTCGAAGTTTGCCCGGTTGCCCACTACGCCTTCGACCTGTACATAAGCTGGTAGATTTAGTACTACCTTTAGGACTTTCGCTTGTCAGCCTAAAAGTAGTAGCGATTGAAATCGCTTTGGCCTTGCGCTCATTCTATAGCGATTTCAATCGCTACTACTATAACAGGTTGCAGAAAGCTTGAGCCAGAGTTTAGCGTAGGGGCGAATCGCATACGCCCTTGAACGCGGTGTCAGGTCAACAGGGCGTATGCGATTCGCCCCTACCAACGGCTCAACTTCGGTGCAATTTGCTGTAATGCGAAAGTTCTGAGCATATAAAAAGTCTGACTGGAAACCCGGCAGACTTTTTTTTCTTCTATAAAAACTCAAAACTCAAAACTCAAAACTCAAAACTCAAAACTCAAAACTCAAAACTATTCTTTAGCTCGTTTGAAAATCCAGTCGGTTTCGTTGAAGCCAACCAGTTCCCAGCCAGCGTCGCCGACCTGTTCAAGCAGCTTGTCAAAATTGACTGGTTCACTGTCAATTACCTGACCCTGCTTGTTACGTTCCAGTTCGGGCTGATATTCGGGGCTGCTGCTGCTCAGGTAAGTAAAGCCTTGCAAATAATTGCCGTCGCCGTCGTCTTCCTCCCAGCTATTCCAGGCCAGCCGCAAATATTCCCATTTTTGCATTAATCTTTTGCTCCGCATTAATAATCAAGACTTGCTTACACTCAGGCTAACGCCTGGAAACCTCTTATTTTATGTTTTGGAAATTTTTCGCGAAAAATTTTCAAAACATAAAGCAAAAAAGCTTTTGGCAACGGTGCAATCCCTGCCAGGTTGCTATTAGTAATCAGTTATCAGTCGTCAATCTGACTGACGACTGATAACTGACGAATGACAACTGATAACTCTAACTCTTCTTACGGCTTTTGCTTTTGCTGCCGTCGTTGATAGCGGTTTCTTCCCCAACTTCGGTTTTGGTAGTGCCGTTGCGGGGCTTGGGTTTTTTAGCTGTGACGTTAAGCTCGGCTTTGGCGGCGTGTTTAATATGACCGTTGGCGGGTGTATCCGACACGTGCGGTTCGCCCGGCTTGGCGAGAGCCGCATCTAGCACCTGGTCAATATTATCCACCAGAATAAAATTCATCTCCTTGCGAAGTTCGGGCGGCAAATCGTCCAGGTCGCGCTCGTTGCGGGCGGGCAAAATAACCGTTTTGATACCGGCCCGGTGTGCCGCCAGCGCCTTTTCTTTCACCCCGCCGATGGGCAGTACCTTGCCACGCAAGGTAATCTCGCCAGTCATTGCCACATCGCCGTGTACCGGGCGACCCGTCAGGAGCGAGGCCAGCGCGGTTGTCATGGCGATACCGGCGCTAGGCCCGTCTTTGGGAATTGCGCCCGCCGGAATATGCAAATGCAAATCGCTCTTCTCGAAGAAACTCTCGTCAATCTTGAGTTCTTTGGCTTTCGAGCGCACGTAAGAAAGGGCGGCCTGAGCCGATTCTTTCATCACATCGCCGAGTTGCCCGGTGACAATCATCTGTTTACCGCCTGGCATTCGGGTAGCCTCGATAAAGAGAATATCGCCGCCGACTTCGGTAACAGCCAACCCGGTTGAAACGCCCGGTTGTTGGGTGCGTTCGGCAACATCGGCAAAGTAGCGCTGCTTGCCCAATAGTTCGGCTACTTTCGCCTCGGTGACGATTACTTTCTCTTTCTCGCCTTCGGCCACGCCCCGCGCTACCTTGCGTAGCACTGTTGCCACTTCGCGCTCCAGATTGCGGACTCCGGCCTCGCGGGTGTAATCGCGGATAATCTGGTGAACCGCCTCATCCTCGATTACCACATCCTCTTCAGTCAGCGAATGGGCGCGCAATTGCTTGGGAATAAGGTGCTGGAAGGCAATGTGGGCCTTTTCTTCTTCGGTGTAGCCCGCCAGTTGCAAAATTTCCATGCGGTCACGCAACGGCGCGGGAATCGGGTCGAGCAAATTGGCGGTAGCAATAAACATTACTTTCGATAAATCGAACGGCACATCGAGATAATGGTCGCGGAAATCCTTGTTCTGCTCCGGGTCAAGCACTTCCAGCAAGGCCGAACTGGGGTCGCCCCGATAATCCATGCCGATTTTATCTACTTCATCCAGCATAAACACCGGGTCATTCGATTCGGCCCGCCGAATGGCCTGGATAATTCGGCCCGGTAGCGCCCCGATATAGGTGCGGCGATGGCCTCTAATTTCGGCTTCGTCGCGCACGCCGCCCAGTGACATACGAGTGAATTTTCGTCCCAGCGCACGGGCGATAGATTGGCCCAGGCTGGTTTTGCCTACGCCGGGCGGCCCAACAAAGCATAAAATTGGCTCACGCGGCCCACTATAATTATGCACATCTTCGTAAGTAAGTGGCCCGTCGGCTGGCGTAATTTCGGCCAACTCCGCCAGCGCCTCCCCCAACTCCCCGCCTTCGCTGCCGTTAATCTCGATAGTGCTGCCGGAAGAAGTTGCGGCTGGTTTGGCGCGTTCGGCCCGTAGCTTGCGGACAGAAAGATATTCCAGCAAGCGCTCCTTGATTTTCTCAAGGTCGTAGTGGTCTTCGTCCAAAACTTTGCGGGCCAGCGAAATATCGAGTGGCGCTTCGGTACTCTTGTCCCAGGGCAAAGCCGTTAGCCAGTCCAGATAAGTTTTAATTACGCCGTATTCCGCCGCTGCCGGGGGCAATTTCGAGAGTCGGTCTAGTTCGCGCTCGGCCTCGCGGCGGGCTTCTGTCGGCATCTTCGATTTTTGCATGGTCTCGCGATACTGGTTCATCTCGGCGGTTTGGGGGTCATCTTCGCCCAACTCTTTTTGAATCGCCTTGAGTTGTTCGCGCAAGAAATATTCGCGCTGGGTTTTGCTCAGTTCGTCCTGTACCTGGCTCTGAATCTTGCGGCCCAGTTCCAGCACTTCCAGTTCTTTGGTCAAAAAGGTATTGAGCCGTTCCAGTTTGATTTGAACGTGGGGTGTTTCCAGAATTTCCTGGCGCTGCTCCAACTCCATTCGGACACTGGTGGCAATCAGATAGGCCAGCTGGCGCGGCTCTTCGACATTAATCGCTGTCATCAACAGTTCGTCGGGAATCTGCGGGACAAGCGCGACCAATCGCTGAAATAGCGCAATCGAATTTCGCATGAGGGCTTCAATTTCGACGGTCTTCTCGTCGTTATCTTCCAGCACCCGAATACGAGCTTTCAAATACGGCTCGGTTTCGATATATTCGAGAATTTCAATTTTTTGCAGACCCTGCACTGCCAGCCGAATAGTGCCATCGGGAACTTTTAGCAATTTGTGGACGGCGGCGACTGTCCCAATCATATAACTATCGCCCGGCCCGGCCTGTTCGACCTCGGCATTTTTCTGGGCTATTAACCCGACCAGGCGCGGCCCGCCACCTGCAACTACCTCTTCTACCAGCCGAATCGAACGCTCCTGCCCGACTGCCAACGGAAAGACCGTCATGGGGAAAACCACGGTATCTTTGAGTGGTAGAATTGGCAAAATATCCGGGATAGCCGGAATTTCAGGCTCATTCTCAGTTGCCTCGCCGGAGTTTTCATCGCGTCCGGCGGCTTGTTCGGCTCTGGCCCGGTTCAACATTCGCAAAATCGCGGCAGCCTGCTCCTCGCTGAAAGCTTCGCCTTCGGCTTCAACTTCCCCTTCCGCCGGATTTTCGCTTTTCCTGTCCTGTTCTAGCTGGGCTTTTAGTTTTTCTAACTTTGCCGCCTTTGCTTCAGCCGTTTTTTTGCTGAGGCGGGGCTTTTTCGGTTTTTCGATTTTATTATCGTTCTGGTCGTCGGCCATGAAATCTCCTCATTGGGCGCACTTTCGAGCAGCTTGGGAATACGCCTTTTTCCTTTGAAATATCTAACCAGGATTAGCTTAAATTAAATAAAAAACATGCACCCTTATTGTACTTTAAGCGTGCATGTTTTTCAAGAAACATAGCTATTATATCAGGGCTATTTCCGCAATCGCTTCCTGGTTCAACCGCTATCTCTGGTCAGTTTGATAATGGTATAGCCGAGTCCAACTGCCACGATTGCTGCCACTACTGGTATCAAAACAATATACCAGATGTTAGACCAGCTAGGCTGGGTAGTGTATTCCGATCCGGCGGGTTTGTTGCCGCCATCGGTGGTTTGCTGGGCGGGTGCGGCCCAGACGGTATTGGCACTAAAGGTTAGTTCCTGCATCGCAAACAAGCCCAGCGCCATACTCAAAGCAAACCAGAGCAACACGGCGGGACGTACCAGGCCCAGGCCGATTTTTTTCTTCATTTTTACTCACCTCCTCAAATATTACTCAATTGAGTATCATCAACTGGTTGAATTAGAAGTGAATACCACAAAGCCAGGCAACATTAAGTAATGGTAGTTCAAACTACCGGGCCTGTCAAATGCGAAGCGGATTAAGGGTGAGCGTCAGCAAAACCCGGACGTGAACGTCCGGGTTTTGCTGACGCTCACTCGCAAATTAACAAAATTTTCCTTTACCAATCAGCCAGGTTTAGTCTATAATATTCCTGTTGCAGGTGATAAAAATTCAAAAAATACCGTTTATATTTTTAGATGAAGTAGGAGAAGAGTGAAAAATTGGATATTTTTGGTCGGAAAGCCCTTCAGCGTCAGCAAGCTCTAGTAACAAGTCTGCGCGAACGAAAGCTGGCGGTAGCTCAAAATTTTGAAGAGGCGGTTGCTACCGCCCCTTTGCAACCTCACGACCCGGCCCATCCCGGCAGCGATGTTTATTTGTATGCCGATTTTACGATTAATACCTGGCGCATCTGGCACGTCAAATTTTTCGCGCTCTATCCTACCAACGTGACCTACCTTGTCCCGGCAGGCCCGATACCCGCCGGGGGATTCCCGGTGATTGCTGTCAGTCCTGGCAAATTTTTAGACCATCAGCTTCTCTACAGCTTGTTATTGCAACATATTTGCCGCAAAGGGTATATTGTGCTGTTTATCGATTCGGATACTGGGCTGGTAGATTGCCAGCATAGCCGGATGGCGGGCGAATTTTTAGAAATTTTGAAGCAGACTATTGTTAAACGCCTTAATAGCACTAGCACTCTAGCAAACCCCAACCAAGTAGCCTGGTGGGGTCACTCGATGGGGGCAAAAGTGCAGGCTATCGCTGCCCAGATGAGCAGTAACCGCTTTTATAGTCGCCCAACCGCTATTCTTGCCAATAATTTTAGCAACGACAGGGGTAATTTCTGCAATGATGATGCCGTTCAAACCGCCAACCGTATTCCACCGACTATCTGGTATACTCTTATCCGGGGCGATCAGGATAGTATTGTAGGTGATGACCCGCAGCGTCTTTACGCGGCTTTGCGCCATCTGAACCACAGCCAGCTTATTAAGGCGGTCAGTTATCCCGCCGATGGCTTGAAAGCCGACCATCTGGCAGCCCTGGCGGACGGCATAACTTCAAAGCCGGATGCGCTGGATTGGTGGCTCTACTGGAAAATCGCGGTTGGCGCGTTCGACTATCATTTTAAGGCCGGGCCGGATAAATGGGCCTACGGCACTGAACGCGAAAATGGCGGCACCGACGCTGCCGGGCGAATATTAAAACACGTCGTCGAAATTGAGAATTTTGTGAAGTAATGTAGGGAGTATGGGACGTAAATCGGACTATGAATTAGGCTTTCGCAAGCCGGTTATGTACGCCCTGGGCGTGATGGCGGCAATTGGCAACGGCACCAGCCTGATCGGTGGTTTCTTCACTTCGGGTTCGGGTGGCGTTCGGCAAACTACTCAATTGGTTTCCAGTACTCTAATTGTAATGATGGGTTTGCTGGTACTGCTGCTAACCCGGCTGAATTTGGTCAAGTGGGCTGGTGGGCTGTTCTGTACCTTTGGCACGGTGCTGGTCAGTGTCAGTCTGGTTAATGTTGGCTTGAATAGCTTTGTTCCTACTTTGTACATTATAATTATCGTTGTTGCCGCCGCAATAATCAGCCCTACCGCCGCCATAATTTATGGCACACTTTGCTCGGTTCTTTTTGTTAGTATTAGTAGCTGGCAAATCAGCCGGATGCCGCCCCCCGCCCCACCCGAAGTAGGCGCAGGCGTGGCTATTCTGGCATTGGTTCTTATTGCCAGCACCGGGTTACTGTTTGTTTTTAGCAGTAGTTTGGGCCGGGTACTGGAATCATCCCGGCAACAATCGGAAGAATTACAAAGGCTAAACGAAACGCTCCAGAATCAGCGCGGGGTCGAAGCTCATACGGCCCAACAAATAAACGAATTAACCGGGGTTTTAAGTAATTTAATTCAGGAACAAAACACTACCAGCCGTATTCAGACCACCAAAGTTACCGAAGTTGCCCTATCTACTCAGCAACTTGATGGTATTGCCAGGGACATTGCCAACAGCGCTCTTATGGTAGCGACTACGGCAGATAGAGCGCGCCATAGTATTGAGGCCGGGCAAGGAGTGGTGCAACAGGGCGTTGATGCTATTGCCATGATGCGTAAACGGGTGCTGGAAATTAATAACAATATGCGGATTCTCAACCAACAGCTTGAGCATATCAGCGAAGTTACTGATATTATTGGCGAGATTGCCGATGAGACCAATCTGTTAGCCCTGAACGCTACAATTGAAGCGGCGGGCGCTCGTGAATATGGTCGCCGTTTTGCTGCCGTTGCCGATGAGGTACAACGTCTGGCCCGTCGCGCCGGGAGCGCGGTGGAGCAAATTCGTGAAATGGTCGGGCAGATTAATCAGGCCAGCGATAAAGCCCTGACTGCCACCGAGCAGGGTCTGCGCGAAGCCCAGGTAGGCGATAAGCTAGTGACAAGTTTGAACATTGCCAATGAAGATATTATTCATCTGGTAGCCCAAACTTCAACTATGGCAAATAGCATTACCAACGCCACCCAACAGCAGCGCGAAGCCAGCAGCCAAATTGTAGATGTAATGCAGCAAATTATCCTGACGGCAAGCCGTCTGGCTCAGGCTGGTCAGGAAGTTAGCCGGGTTGTAACCGCGCTGGAAGAATCTTCCGAGCGCCTTAGCCTGGATTTTGAGCCGAATTAGCAAATCTTATGTTGAAAAGGGCGGGATTTAGGGCGTAAGACAGGAGCAAGAAGTTTTAGCATGTCCAGAGATAATCCCTCCGCGCCCAAAAATCCCCACCGCGAAAAAGCGGCAGAAGAGATACGACAGGTGTTAGCCCGACTGCAATTGACCGTCGAAGTGGCAGCCGACTTAATCCAACCAGACGGGCTGATTGATGCGGTATTGGCGCAATGGCAGCCGAGCGAAGTGCCGAAGGTTGGCGATGTGGCCTACCAGCTAATTTGCCGAAAGATTTATGCCGCTTGTAACTCAAATCAGGAAGGGCTACGGGAAACGGCCTATCAGTGGCTGGGAGGCTATCTTTATCGCGGCATCTGGCATAAACTCAAAGGTGACGCGGGGATGAGCGAGGATTTGACCAACAACGCCCTCGAACTTATTTTCAAGAAGATGGAAAGTTGTCGCCAGCCCGAATTTTTTCTAAGCTGGGCCGCCCAAATTGCCACACGAGAAGTCTTGCAATATCTTCGCAAACAAACCCAGTTGCTTACGCCATCTTCTGCTCCGGCTCAAACCGACGATACTAATGCCACGGCTTTGTCAGACTCCACCGCTTTAATCGAAGCAAAAGCGCTAACCGCCACGAAGGAAACCAAATTGCCAGAGCAAAAAGAAAAAGCGGACGAAATCCATCCGGCGCTACAGGCAGTCCGCCAAAAGCTGCGATTTGCATCGGTTGACGCGAGCCATATAATTGACTTGCCAGAGATGGCTGATAAACAAGCTAACCCGGAAGCGCTCTTTTTGAGCCGGGAACTTTTACAGATGATAATCGCCCGAATTGAGCAATTTAAGACGACCAAACGGGCCAGCGCCTATAAAGCGATTCTGTACGGCACTTATTTTGCGGCCCTGGAAGATAGCGAACTGGCAACCCGGCTCAACCTGTCGGTACAAGAAGTGCAAAAACACCGACATCAGGCGCTAAAGGTGCTGCGTAGCGATGCCGATTGGCTTGAAACTATTCGGTAAGAATCTGTTTCAGTAGGAGCGCAATTCATTACGCCCAAAGTACCGAATGAGTAGCCAGAAGATACAGGCGATAGCGTGAATTATGACTAATGAAGCGGCTTTGCAAATAATCGAACATTATTTCGCCGGAAAAGCTACCAGAGAGCAGTACGAAACCGCTCTGGCTTTTTTTGAGAATGACCCGACCAGTCGCGCTCGTCTGACCGAGTTGTATGGGGCGCTCCTTGAACCGGGCGGCATTAGCTGTGAGGTTTGCCAGAGCCTTATGCCCGTTTATTTAGACCCGTTGGCCCGCACTCAACTTGGCCCAACCGAACAGCAAAAATTTCTTCAGCACGTCACTGAATGTGTAAATTGTGCCGAGGAGTATCTGGCTCTATCCAGTTTTGAAGCGCCGCCGCTACCCCAGGAGGCGGTTGTGCCACGCTTCAAAGTGCCAAAACCCGTCGGGTTAACTCCGAACAATTCACCTGAAACCAAAAAAAGCCTGGGTTGGCCCAAAGGGTTACGTCCTTTGCTCAAAAAAGTGGTGGATACAGGCCAAACCTTGCAGTTTGAATTACAGTTTGAGGCGGCAGACGAAAATTTGACCGAAGATGAGGCGGCGCGTCAGGCCGAGCTTATGAGCAATCAGCTAGACCTTTTTTCCAGCCAAATCGGGACAAATCTGGCAGTCGGGATGCAGGTGGAGGCTATCCGTCTTTCCGATAACGCCGAATATTGCCAGATTTATATCAGCCTGGGCGGGCCAGGTCTGGCTAACCACTCAATCGGACACCGGGTGGAATTGAGTTATAGCGGGCAATCGCAAGCCGAATTGTCCGACCCGTCAGGATTGGCCCTCAAAGAAGCTACCGCGCCTTACTCTACCTCAAAATACCAGGAAGCCTTAACCAACCAGCAAGGTCAGGCCATTTTTGAGGCAGTGCCGCTTGCGGCCTTGAGCGGGCTTAAACTAGAGGTAACGGTGAGGCTTTAAGTTAAGGAGTTTAGCTCGAATCGGTGGTATGGGCAGACCCGCCCTGGAATAAATTCCGGGCTACGAAGCTAAAGTGGTTTGAAAACCACTGGATACGACGCAAAAACTCGGTGGTATCCAGTGGATTTAAATCCACTTGAGGTATGTAGCCCGGAATTTATTCCAGGGCGACCTTTGGCTAAGTACCTTTTGAAACTTAGCTCCATATTGTAGCGCGCATTGCTGCTTATTTACTTTACCGCCAGCGAAATAATCGCTATTCGCAGTTTGCGGGTGTCTTGGCTGCCGGAAATAATTTCAGCGGGAACGCTATAGCCTTCCGAGGCTATCGGACGCAATTCGAGGTGATTATCGCCCGGCTTTAGTTTTAGGCCCGCAATTTCAATATTATCCAGCGCGGGCGGTACGCTTACTTCCCGCACCAGCGTGTTATTCAGGAAAATTTGCAGGCGGCGCGGTTTGGCAAATGAGATTGCTTCTAGCTGCAAAGTATAACTTTCTTGCAATTTCACTTCCGGCCCGACCACGATATTAGCCTGGGCCGCGATTTCCTCCGGCGGCTCTACTTCGTCGAGCCAGCGTTGCGCCCGGCCCGCGCTTTTATCTATCACCTCTGGCTCGGCCCAACCCTGACTCAACACAATTAGCGGTTTTTCCAATTTTCCTGCCGGAATTTGATAAACCTTTGCCAAATTATCCTGATAAATCGGCGCGACTTTCCCTAGCGCCCGGTCAATCAAATCCTGAGCGCGTTTCAGTCCATCGTCCCGGCTAAAATTGCCTGGATACAGCACCAGATAACCCATGTTGGCGTAATTGAGCAACCCGCGCCATTCTTCGGCACTCTTGTGCGGCACAATATCCGGCTCATCTTTGCGTAGCTCGACAAAATCGAACAGGGCGTAATCGTTTTCGCGGTAAGGGTCGCGCAACTTCCGGCTGATGTAGCCGCCGATAATTGGTCGCCCATGATAAATCTGGTAGAGCATACGCGGGCTGTCGGGGTTCTGGTGTTTGGTAATCGGCAACTCCAAAATCGCCTTGTTTGCAGCAACTTTGCCATTGTTAGCTTGCATTGCTTCGGCGAAGGGGAACGGCCCGATTTTGTCGCGGGTTGGCAAAAAGCCCGGCGTTAGCTCAAGATAAAGCAGCGCCAGGGCCAGCCCAAACACGCCGAATTTGCGCCAACCCGAAAAGTTCGCCATAATCCGCGCCAGCGCGAAGGCCGATAGCACCGCCAGCGAAATCACCAGCATCAGCATAAAGCGCTGCGGCGAGCGGGTAATATTGAACAAAGGCAGATTCGATAGCAAACGATAGGGCATCGGAAAGCCAGTTTCTTCACCGTTAATCCTTAGCGTCGGGCCAAACGAAATAATCAGCCAGAACAGCCCCGATGCACCCCAAAACCACAGCCCCCGAATTTTCACCAGCGCGTAAATTCCCAGCGCCAACGCTACATATCCCGGTACTGCGCCCGCCGGATTTAGCTTGATGCCTTGCCATAGCCCGGAGCTTGCTCCCCAGATAGGGTGATAGGCGGGCGGTAGCCACATATTCAGCAAATCCGCCGAGTGTACCTGACTGGTCTGGTTGTTTTCTAACGATTGGTAGCGTCCACTGCTAATTTCCCTGACCGTCGCATATATTACCGGGCTGAAAATCACTCCTGCCACCCCAAAAATCGCCGCCATTCGCGCTGTGAGCCAGATTAGCGGGCGCATTAGCTGGAACTTCTCGCGCTTTGCCCGTAGCGCCTGCCAGATTAGCGGCGCGGCTTGCCACAGCCACCATAGCCCCGCAAACATCACTAAATAGATGGCGTAATAAAACTCGACCATCATATTGAGCAAGAAGAAGAAGGTAGTCAGTCCGCCATTTACCAGCAATTCGCGTCGGGTCGTGGCTTGCTCGGTCTTAATCAGGAACAAAATAAAAAACGGTAGCCATTGCAGCGCCACCAGATTCATCTGATCCATCAATAGTTCGACGTAGTGATAGGCGCAAAAGCCGTAGACCGCCCCGCCAAACAGCGCTGCCGCTTCGTTCTTCACCAGATGCCGGGCCAGCAAATAGCCGCCGTAAGGCGCAAGAATAAAAGTACTCAATTCCAGCAAGCCGTAAGCCGGAATAAGTCCAAACAATAATTGCAAAGGCAAGCCAATTATCAGATTATACGGGCTAAAGGTATGCAAATAAAGGCTGACACCATAAGGATAGAAGATAAAAGTGGATTGGTAGGGATTGGTGTGTGTTTCCAGTAGCGACCGCCGAAACCACCAGGCATTCCACAAATTCTGATTGCGGTCTACCACAAAATCTCCCGGTGTACTGTTCGCCAGATTTAGCAGAGCAGGCCACGCAAACAAGAGCAGCAGCACAGTATACAGACCCAACGCGACCAAATGCGGGCGAACTCGTTGCCAGCGTCCACCTGCCGCACTTTGCGCCTTTGTCTCAAGTTCCGTCCGCCCTTCCGCTATCGGCGCAGATTTTATAAAATTCAGCCGCTCTGACAAATAATCCTCTTCCGGGTAGCACAGTCATCAGGAATCATCAGGAAAAAGCAGAAAATTTCTTACCTCAGAGGCCGATTCTAGCTCTAATCAGAAGTAGTGTCAAGCGGGAGGAAGTGATGAGTGATGAGTAATGAGCGGGAAATCCATTGGCGGAGCAATGTCCTACAAGACTCAAGATGAATTGTAGGATGCTGCTCCGTCAGCTGATTTTTCACTCATCACCCTACTATCTTATCTATAATTTGGCGGGTAGGGGTAATTGTTGTTGTTGCTCTGGTTACAGACTACCAACGCGGCGATAACACCCGGAATCCAGCCGCAAATTGTTAGAATTGTTACCAGGAGCAACGCCCCACAGCCTTTATCCAGTACTGCCAGTGGCGGAAATAAGATACAAACAATTGCACGCATCAAACTCATTTTATTTATCCTTTACTTTTTAATTTGATGAACCGCCAAGACGCAAAGAACGCCAAGAATTTTAGTTATATTTCGCGTTCTCTAAGCCAATGCGGTGAGTAATTACCATTTATTAATTATTACCTGAAGCTGAGTACAGATTACTTTATAATCTCGCTATTTCAGCTACCTATATGACCCAATTCTGGCTCGTTTTGTTTCAAGACTTTATAAAAAACAATTTCAAGCAAAATAAGGGTTTGATAAATCAAACCCCTACTGAAATTGAGGCTAAATTTTATCCGATAGCGACTCCGATTAAACGCCCGATGCCAAAAGTGACGGCGGCGGCAGCCAGACCGAAAATAACTTGCCGCCCGCCCGAAAACAGGACGCTGCGGCCTGTCAAAAGTGTAATGCCAGCACCAATCATGAAAAGCGCCAGGGTGCTGATTATGACGCTGACGATAATAGCCGTCAGCCCGGTCAGAAAAAAGAAAGGCGAGACCGGGATAATCGCGCCTATTGCAAACAGGAAGAAGGAGGTAGTAGCGGCAGCCCAGGCCGAACCGCCTAACTCGTCCGGGTCAATCCCTAATTCTTCACGCGAGAGCGTATCGAGGGCGGTAGTTTGATTTTGCATCATTTTGGTAGCTAATTCGTGGGCTTCGGCTTGCGGCAGACCTTTGGCTTCGTAAATCAGGGCCAGTTCTTTGGCTTCTTCTTCGGGCGCGTCATTTATTTCTTGCTGCTCGACTGCAATCTGGCGCTCATATAACTCGCGGGCGCTTTGTACCGAAAGCCATTCGCCCAATGCCATGGAGCAAGCCCCCGCTAATAGTCCAGCCATGCCGGTTATCAAAATGGCCTTGCCTGCCAACTCTGCCCCGGCTACGCCCATCACCAGACTCAAGTTCGAGACCAGACCATCGTTTGCGCCCAACACCGCCGCGCGCAAAGCGTTGCCGCTCGTACCACGATGGCGACCCTCCATTCGGGCAATCTGAGTGCCTTCCAGCCCTTGCCCATGCACCGTGCGGGTAATCGCTTGCAACAAACGGGCGTGAGAGCGTTCTTGCTGTGGCAAATTAGCGGCGCGGGCTTCGGGCTGCACATCGTAGCTGCCGCTCCCGATATGCTCCATATTGGATACGCTCGATAAAATAAATTGTGTACCGAACCGTCGGCCTAGCCAGATAAGGGTGCGGGTGCGCCAGGTCAGTCGCTTGGGCGGTAGCGGCTCCCCGGTAGCCTTGATTTTATCTTCCCATATCCGGGCGTGCCGTAGTTCGGCCTCGGCCATTCGGCGGTAAACCGATTTCAATTGTGTTTGCGGCTCAATTTCAACCAGTGCGCTATACAGGGCCGCACTGTTTTGTTCATCCAGCCAGTTCGCCTGATAGCGTTCCAGCTTATTTTTCGTTTCCAACTTCTGCCTCACCTTCGTTATATATTGCTAATTCTTCCTTACCTATTATTATACCAAGTTTGTGAAGATTTAAACGAAAAATTAGTCAGCCCTAACTCTGGCTGCAACCGTTAACTAACCCCTAGATTAAGCCCAGCGCCATTTTGCCCAGGGTGGTGATGCTTACATCATCCATCGGTGGATTATTCAGCCCGGCGCGAGCGTCCCGGTAAGAACGCTGCAAGGGCAAATTCATCGAAAGGCTGGCTCCGCCGCAAATCCGCATTGCCAGGTCTATTGCCTCAATGGATTTGTTGGTCGCTAGATTTTTGGCAGCTCCAACTAGAGCTTGCAGTCGAGCCGGATTTGCTTCAATATAAGCCGGGTCACTTGCCAGGTCAGCCACATTAAACAAAGTATCTTCTGCCGAAAGCAGGGTCAATTCCATACGACCCGCCTTTTCCTGAATATGCGGCAGTTCAGCAATGGACTGGTTTAGCGAATTGGGTTTGCGTTGCCGCGCCCACTGCGCCGCGTATTTCGCCGCCCCCCGCCCGATGCCAAAGTAAATCGCGGCGGTAGGTAGCGCCCATGCGCCGTTGCAGGCTTGTTGTTGCGGCGTGGTTTTCTGGTTCGGGCCAAGATAGGCTTCCGGCCCAACTACTATATCTTCCAGGACTAAATCGTGGCTACCCGATAGACGCATTGCCAGCGAGTTCCAGGTTTCCTCGATTCGCAAGCCCGGCATGTCGCGAGTCAAGAGGAAGTTCCCCACTTCGGGCGGCGCATCTTCCCCGGCTTCCGGGCGGCGCACGGCTGCCGAAATAATAAAGTAATGCAGTATCGGTGCGCCCGTCGTATAGGTCTTGCGCCCATTGATACGCCAACCGCCTGTTGTCGGGTCAGGGGTAGCGGTGGTGGTCGGCACTCCGCCCCGGCTGGGGCTACCTGTCGCTGGTTCGGATGAAGCGTTATTAAGTACCGCCCCTTCCTTTACTACTTTCTGCATAATCGCCTCGACCTGGCTGCGCGACCAGTCGGTCACATAAATTGCCCGTGCCAACTGCGAAAGGTGCATGGCGACTACTAGCGCCGTCGAAGCGCAACCCTCGCCCATGCGGGCCTGTCCCCGCACGATTTCCGCCAGACTCGCGCCCCAGCCGCCGTACTCTGCCGGGATGCTCAAGGTTAAATAGCCGCTCTGCCGCAAGTCTTCGTAATTTTCATAAGGGAAAGTTCCCGTCGCTTCGTGTGCGTCGGCCCGCCGCCCGAACTCGTCGCCTAGTTCTGCTGCCAGTTTGATAATCCGCCGTCCCCGCTCCGTTTCGTTCATTGTTCTTGCTCCCGCCCGCTATTTTACTTTATTTTCAATAAACTAATTTAAACTAATTTTTAAAATAACCTTACCTGTTACTTCCAGGCAGAAAATAGGCCAGCCTTTTAAGAATCCATTCTTCTAACTGTGGTTGGGGTTCGATTTATCGAACCCCAATGGAATTGACCCTTCAAACCCCGACTAATTTTGAAACAGCCTTTAACGAACTTGAGTATAGGTCAGTCCTCTAGCCCCGTCAAGAATGTTGGATTTTAAAATCTGTGTTAAGCTATAGCAGGCTGGGTCAAGCGGCTTTTTTGATGTATTTCCAATTTTACCTAATAAGAACTTGACAAACTCGTATTTATACCATATAATATTAGAGAAAACAGCTTAAAAGCCTAATAAATGTAATAAAAGGCTTGGGTTAACACAAAGAGGTGGTAAAAATGGCGCTTGATGAAATAGATTTGAAAATTTTGAAGATTTTGCAGGCAGATGGCAGGGTTTCTCATGCTGCCATTGCTGACAAAGTGGGTATTAAACCCCCTTCAGTCTTTGAACGAATCAAAAAGCTGGAAGGCCGGGGCGTTATTCAGGGGTACAGTGCTTTGATAAATGCCGAAGATTTAGGCAAAGAATTGACCGCCTTTATTGGCCTGACCATTATGGGCGGCCCGGAATACGCCGACGAAAGCGGTATCGTGGCCGAGTTTGCCAACGAGACGAGTATCGAGGAATGTCACGTAGTCGCGGGTGAGGAATCTTTTTTGCTGAAGGTGCGCGTGCGTACCGCCAAAGAATTGCAGGATTTGACTACCCGCCTGCGCCGTATTGCCGGAGTTGCCAGTACCCGCACAACTATTGCACTCAGCACGCCCTTTGACCGGCCCGGCCCGCTCATCGAGTAGTACTTTAAAACTAAATTCGTATAGTATGCCCCAAAAAAGAGCGGCAACGTTCTTTTTTTGTGGGGCGAAAGTAGTAATGAGTGATGAGTGATGAGTGATGAGCGAAAAATCAGCTGACAGAGCAGCATCCTACAAATCGCCTCGATTCTGTGGGACATTGCTCCGCCAATGGACTTCCTCATTACTCATCACTTCAAAAGAAAGGCAGTAAGATTATGTTGATGTTAGTAACCACTGCTGCCAGGGCAGAAGAACTTAAAGTAAAGCTTTCCGCAGCAACTAGCCGGAGCGAACTCCACAAGACCCTGGCAATTCTGGTAATGATGAACGGATTGTGGGGCGCTTCGTGGCTTCCTTATAAAGTTGTGTTGGAGCAACTGCCCGTCCCGGTTTATGCCGCCTTGCGGGTGCTGCTGGTATCAGTGATATTATTGCCGTTTGCATGGCACGATTTGCGGCAGCACCGTAAGGCTGGCGGGGCGAAGCCGGGACTGAAAAATTTGCCACGCCTGTTTTTGCTGGCCCTGATTGGCGTGGTACTCAACAATCTGTTTGTGTTTAACGGAGCGCATCTGGCGACGGCAACCGATGCTTCTTTGTTAGCAATTACCGAAACGCTGTTTACGGCGTTACTGGCCTGGCTTTTCCTGAAAGAGCGCTTTCCTCTGGGTAAACTGCTCGGATTGGTGCTGGGCGCGTTTGGCGTGTATCTGCTGGTGGCAAAAGGGCTGTATCTGCCCAATATTGCTAACGGTGGACAGGCGCTGGGCGACTTGTTTTTGCTGGTCGGCTTTGGCTTCGAGGCGCTTTACACTTTGCTGGCGGCTGGCAGCGTGCGCCGTTTCCCGCCCCTGGTGATAATCGTCGGAACTAATCTGGTGGCGCTGCTCTTCTGGGTGCCAGCCGCCCTCATTACGCTGGCCCAGGCGGGCTGGATTATGCCAACCTTGCACTGGTCGGGACTGGCGGCGCTGGTTTATCTGGTACTGATTTGTGGCGCGCTGGGCTATAGCATCTGGTTCAAAGCTTTGCGCCGGGTCGAGCCGGGCCTGATTTCAGCTACACTTTTCATTCAGCCGTTAATCGGCGTAGCAATTGGCGCGGTGCTGTTACAAGAAAAGCTCACGCTGGTGACGCTGGTGGGCGGCGCACTGGTGGTTGCCAGCCTCGCGCTGATTTCGCTCAGTGCCGGAGCTTCCCATTCTCACGCGCCGCTCACCGGGGCATTGGGCAGCAACGGCAGTGCCGCTTACTCCGAAATCGCCCTCGACGAACCCGAACGCCGCCGTCTGGGTCGCGCCCTCTCCGAAGCCCTCTCACTCAAGGAGGAAGACTAGGACAATTTTGAGTTTTGAGTTTTGAGTTTTGAGTTTTGAGTTTTGAGTTTTGAGTTAAGTTTTCCAACTCAAAACTCAAAACATCTGTGTTCATCTGTGGTTCTCCGTGTCCTTCTGTGTTCCGTATTAAACTCAAAATTCAAAATTCAAAATTCAAAATTATCTTTGTGTCTACTCTGTCACAGCAGTTTCTGGTATTATAGGGGTACGTTCTGTTTTTAATTTGCTCAATTCTGCTACGATTTCTTCAATGCTGGTATAGTGCTGGTACAGTTTTTGCGGTAATACTGATACGGTAAACCAGTGTGATATTTTAAAGGTAAGCCTGGAATAGAGAAATTTTGATGAAGAATGGCCTTTCGCGACCTGCTACCGAGCCTTCACAGCGTCGGCTTCGGCTTGACCTGTCCGCTATTTCTACTTCGTTAAAAAAATTAGAAAAAAGCTTGAAAAAATGGGCCGTGCCTGCACACAGCACCCGCAGCGAGTTGCTTGACCGCCCCGATATTTCTGCCGCCGACCTTGCCGCCAATTTTCGCGATATTAAGCTGATTAATCGTTGGTTTGGTGGCGTATATCTGGTTGAGAAAAGTTTGCGCCCGATGTTGCCGCCTGCAAGCGGGACGGAACTTAAGTTGCTCGACCTGGCTGCCGGGGTTGCCGATGTTCCTTTAGGGCTGGCCCGAAGCTGGCAGGGTCGCTATTCGGTAGCGATAACGGCGATTGATTTGAACCCGGCGATTGTGGAACTGGCAAAGCACGAAGCGGCCCGGCAAGAAGTCGCCCACTTTGAAGCGCATGCCGCTGACGTTTTTGCCTATCCCTTTGACCTGAACGACGGCCCGCCCTACGATTTCGTCACCTGCTCGTTGGCTTTCCACCATTTTAGCCGGGAGCAGTGCCTAGCCATGCTGAAGCTAATGGCGCAATTGGCCCGGCGCGGCTTTGTGGTGAACGATTTGGAACGCAGCTGGTTTGGCTACCTGGGCGCACATTTGCTCGGCCTGACCCTGACCCGCCACCGCCTGACCCGCCACGACGCTCCGCTCTCCGTTTTACGTTCTGCTACCGCCGCCGAATTTTCGGCCCTGGTGCAGGAAGCCGACCTGTCACCCGCCTTCAAAATCGAAATCAAAAAAGGCCCGTTCTCAAGACTGGCAATTGTCGGACAAAGGTTGTGAGTAATGACTGATGAGTGATGACTGATGAGTGATTAATCAGCTGACGGAGCAGCATCGTACAAATCATCTTAAATTTTGTATGACATTGCTCCGCCAATGGAAAATCAGCTGACCGAGCAGCATCGTACAAATCACGGTTTCTGTATGACATTGCTCCGCCAATGGATTTCTCACTCATCACTCATTACTCATCACTCATTACTCTGAGGAAAAATTATGTATATCGAAAACACTATTGTACTACGCGGTGATTGGGCCGATTTGTGGCGCTTTTCGAGCGAGATTGAGCGTTGGGTGGAGTGGTTGCCGCACTACCGCAAAATTGACATTCTGGAAACTTTGGAAGGCGGGCGCAAGCGCCGGGCCTATATGAGTTGCTGGCGCGATTTGTTGCCGCTCAAGTGGGAAACTATGGCCCGGCTGAAATCGAACGGTATTCCTGCCTGGCTGGATTTAGTTCGTATTCCTGAAGGCTGGACGACGGTGCAGACGCTTGAACCCAACGACAATCCGGCGCAAGCCCGCATCCGTTATAACCATGTAGGCGGCCCGACCAAAGGCATGGAAGTAATCTGGACTTTTGAGCCTTTGCAGGACGATTACTACCGCGTCAGCATCAGCCACGATTGGCGGGCGCGCTGGCCTATCATCGGCGGGATGGCAACCTATCTCATTCAGACACACATCATTCACGACATCGCCGACAAGACCCTGAAAACCATGAAGCGCCTGACTGCCCAGGCTAAACCCGATACCAGACAAGCGTCTTTAACCAAAGCCGCCCTATAAATACACTTTAGTATCAATATTTTGAAAATGTACATTTTCAAAATATTGATACTAAAGCTTGAACACTAGAACGCGCCAGGGTGAGATAGCACTAATAAATATTTTTGAAAAATGTACATTTTTCAAAAATATTTATCTAAAAACTAGATGGAGAGCAAGTTGCATGATTGAGAGGCCTGAACCAAACCGCACTGAGCGGCGCGTAGTAGTAACCGGCATCGGCGCTGTGACCACTATTGGAGTGGGCCGCGATGGACTATGGGAAGGCGTGAAACGGGGCGAGTCCGCCGTCCGGCGCATTACTCGCTTTGACCCTTCTTCTTTCAAAAGCCAGATTGCGGCGGAAGTAACTAATTTTGACCCGCAAGACTGGGTTGAAGATGGTCGCCGCCTGCGCCGTTTAGACCGCTTTTCGCTCTTTGCCATCTGCTCTAGCCGTTTGGCCTTGCAAGATGCCCAGCTCGATTTATCGGACGAGCGTTGCCCGTATGGACGCGATGAGGTGGGTGTTTATATCGGTACGGCGCTGGGCGGCATTGCTTACGCCGAGGAACAGCACACCAATTTTGTCCACGAAGGTATCAAAGGGGTCAACCCGATGCTGGCTTTAAGCATTTTTGGCGGAGCTGCCAGTTGCAACGTCGCGATGGAAATCGGCATCAACGGGCCGAATATTGCCAATGCCAATAGTTGTGCCAGTGGTGCAATTGCGCTGGGCGAAGCTTTCCGGGTTATTAAACAGGGTGGCGCTCGTGCTATGCTGGCGGGAGGCGTGGAAGCGCCGCTTGCACCTTTGATTTTTGGTTCTTTTACTTTGATTAAGGCTATGTCCACCTCGAACGAAACCCCCGAACTGGCCTGCCGCCCCTTTGACCTTAACCGGGACGGCTTTGTGATGGGGGAAGGCGCGGCCATGCTGCTGCTGGAAGAATACGAAAGCGCAGTCGAGCGCGGCGCTCATATCTACGGCGAACTATTAGGCTACGGCACGACCAACGACGCGCACCACATGGCTGCGCCTCTGGCTACCGCCGAGCAATCTTCGCGGGCTATTCGCTTGGCGCTGTACGAAGCCGGGCTGAAACTTGACCAGATTGATTATATCAATGCTCATGCTTCCAGCACGCCGCTCAACGACAAGACCGAGACGCTGGCAATCAAAAAGGTGTTTGGCGAACTGGCTTACAATATCCCAATTAGCGGCACCAAAGGGATGCACGCCCATGCGCTGGGGGCAACCGGTGCAATCGAGGCGGCTATTTGCAACCTGATTTTTGAATACGATTATTTGCCGCCAACAGTAAATTTACGTGACCGCGACCCGGAATGCGATTTAAATTATATTATGGGCGAAGGTTTGCAGCAGCCCGCTAATTACATTCTTTCAAATTCGTTCGGCTTTGGTGGTATCAATGCCAGCCTGATTTTTGGGCGGGTGGCATAAATTTTGCTGCCTAAGGCAATATAAAGAATTAACTTCCGGCGGTGGTAGGGGCGAATCGCATACGCCCGTTTGATTTGGCACAGCGTTCAAGGGCGTATGCGATTCGCCCCTACGAAAAAAGGGAACTTAATTTTTAACACTGCCTAAGTATAAGGGTATTTCTTGAGTCAATTTAAGAAGCTGTTTCATAAATCGGTAGGGGTTCAATTCATTGAACCCAATGGGGCTTGATTCATCAAACCCCTACCAGTTTTGAAATCGGTTTTAGGAGCAGAGAAGCTTGAAAGCAAGGAGGCAACCTTTATGAGCATGGAACGCTGGAATCCATTTCGGGAAATGGATATGATGCGCCAGAATATGGATCGCTGGTTTGATGACCGTTGGCCGGGTAGCCCGATGAGTGGCAACCAGAACCTGGGCGTGGCAATAGACCTGAACGAGACTTCGACTGGTTATGAGCTGACCGCTTCAATGCCAGGCGTGCGCTCGGAAGATATTGATATAAGTGTTAATGGCGATACTATTACGCTACGCGGCAAAAGCGAACACAACGACGAGCGCCAGCAAGGAAATTTTATTTATCGCGAACGGCGCAGTGGCTCTTTCCAGCGCACGATTCGTCTGCCGGAAAGCATCAACGCCGAACAGGTCGAAGCCGAACTTGACCATGGTGTGCTGAAAATAATGCTACCGCGTATGCAACGCACCGGCAATCGCAAGGTACAAATCCGGGGCGGCATGGCTGGTAGCCAGCAAGTCGGTACAGGTATGAGCAGCAACCAAATCGGTATACAGCAGTACCCCGGCCAGAGCAGCACAGGCGGTAGCCAGACGGGTAGCAGCCAGATGAGCAACAGTGGCATGAGCCAGATGGCTAACAGTGCTTTGAATAATAACCAGGCTGGTATGAGCGCGGGCGGCTCAACGGGCAGCAATACCCCGAACGTTGGCGAATCTGGTACGAGCGCGGGTGGCACGCTACACGGCAGCGAGGCGATGCGCACTCAGTCCTACGGTACAACTGGTTCGAGCAGCGATAGTCCCCGCACGATGGAGCGCCCCGAAGCGCTGAATAGCATCAGCAGCACTCAAATGGAGGAAATAGACCGCAATCTGCGCGAGAACGACGAGCAAGGCTACCGTCGTCTGGCCCAGAGTTACGGCTGGGACACCCAAACCGCCGAGAACGTTTGGCGCTACATGAGCCATCGAGCGACTAGCGACGAAGCTCGTCGTGCTTTTGAAAATCAGGGCGGACAGAGCCAATCGCAGAATCGGCCTTCCTAAAATCGGAGTTTAAATAACTCGTTGAAGGCCCGGTTGTGCTACCTGTGAAGATAGCCTGACCGGGCCTTTTAAAAAGTGCCGAAATAGAGGTTAGGGGCTAATTGTATACTCTCTACACGCATCAAGTTAAGGATTTAAGCCCAATAAATACCGTTCAAATAAGGGCAAAATCGCTGTAGGAGGGCGCAACCCCCTCCTACAGACGTTATTTGAATGGTATTGGATTTAAGCCTGAAATTAATGGCTGGTGTTGGCCCGCCCTGGAATTTATTCCAGGGCGGGCTTCCATCGCATACCAATTTCAAGAATAAACCCTTAGCTTGATGTGTATAGAGAGTATGCAATTAGCCCCTACCAAAATTTACCTCTTTACCGATAGCTTAACCGGGCTTTTATTTGAATTTGACTCCCCCTTGCTCAAGAATTATACTTCCGCCTGTTAAACCAATTGCTAACTCAAAAAAAGACACAGATGAACTTTGAACTAACCAGAAACTAGAAACCAAGAATGAAGATTGCGGTAATCGGCGCGGGGATGGGCGGAATGGCGGCGGCTATTCGGCTGGCAGCGGCAGGGCATCAGGTCGAGATTTTTGAAAAGAACGAGCGAGTAGGCGGCAAGCTAAATTTACTGGAAGAGGGTGGTTTTCGCTGGGATACTGGGCCGTCCCTTATCACCATGCCTTTTGTTTATCACGACCTTTTTGCAGCGGCGGGCAAACGGTTGGAAGATTACGTTGAGCTTGTGCCAATCGAGCCGATTTGCCGCTACTTCTACCCGGATGCCAAGCGCACTATCTTTGATGCCAGCGACTCGGTTGCCAAAATGACCGCCGAAATTGAGCAACTTGAGCCGCGTGATGTCGAAGCTTATTTTCGCTTTATGGCCTACAGCCGCCGCCTCTACCATTTGACCGCCGAAGTTTTTCTGTTTCGTGGCCTCAATGCCGCCCGCGACTTGCTGCGAATGAACCCGCGTGCTATGTTCAAAATTGACCCGTTTCGGACGGTGCATCAGGCGGTGGCGGCTTCTTTCAAAGACCCGCGCCTGGTGCAGCTTTTTGACCGCTACGCCACTTACAATGGTTCATCGCCCTATCTTGCTCCGGCAACCTTAAATATTATTCCCTATGTCGAGCTTGGCATGGGTGGTTGGTACGTGCACGGTGGCCTTTACGCCCTGGCAAGAGCCTACCAGAAACTAGCCCAGGAATTAGGGGTAATTATTCATACCGGGCTGGAATGGGCGGTTGAGCAAATTGTTATGAACGGCAAACGGGTCAGGGCGGTACGCCTTAAAAGCGGCCTGGAAGTCGAGGCCAATATTGTGGTCGCCAATACCGATGCGGCTTACACCTATTCGCAATTGTTGCCCGACAAAGTGCGCCAACCCCGCCTGAATCAGCTTGAGCCGAGTTGTAGCGGTTTCATCCTCTTTTTGGGGTTAGACCGTCAATACTCTAAACTGGCCCACCACAACATTTTGTTCAGCCGCGACTATAAAAAAGAGTTCGCCGACATTTTCGAGCGCAAAACCCCGCCGCAAGACCCTACTATCTATATTTGCTGGACGGGCAAAACCGACCCGCAACACGCCCCGCCCGGCAAATCGAATTTGTTTGTACTGGTCAACGCGCCTTATCTATCCGAAAATTTCGATTGGGAAGTGCCGGGCGCAATCCAAAACTACCGCGACCTGATTGTGCGTCGTATGGAAGAAGCTGGACTAAAAGGTTTACATAACTCTATCGAAGTAGAGCGCATTATGACTCCGCTCGATTTGTCCCGCCTTTACAATGCCGAGCGCGGCGCAATTTATGGTCTTTCTTCCAACAACCGCTTTAGCGCTTTCCTGCGTCCGCCCAACCGGGCGCGAGGGGTGCGCGGCCTTTATTTCGTCGGCGGCAGCACCCACCCCGGCGGCGGCGTTCCCCTCGTCACCCTTTCTGCCCGTATTGTCGCTGACCTAATCAAGCAGGACGCTGGGCAATACTGTTAATCCAGGTTATGTGACCTTCCAGTTCAGGTGTGATTTCTTTAAACATTAGCTCGACTGCCCGGTCAAAATCGGCTTCACTAATCATACCCAGGCCAACCAGGTGCGCTCGACTGGCGTGCATTCCCAGCAAAAAATTCTCAAGTACTAATCGGCCTGTTTTAGTTCTTCCCCCAACCGCATACCTATCCTCGGAACTCTCTAAATCACTAAAACCAACTGAAGTAAGATATTCAGTATGATGCTGGGCAAAATCATCCCCGATGCGCCGCATTATCAAAGGTCGCATTAATTTATCCAGGCTAGTAAAAGCCGGGCTAGGGAATTCATAGCCGTCGCTCCAGCGCATATCTCTGGTGTAAAAAATCCCGCCTGGCTTCATAATATCGTAAATAGAGCTTAAAATCGGGCGAGTGTTGGGTAGGTGCATTAGCACGGCAGTTGTAATCACCAGATCAAAGCGTTTTTCATCGCTTGCTAAATTAATGCTTTCAATCTGGTTGATAGGTGTGGTCAAATCATGCTGGTAAAATTCTACAATTTGGTCTAAGCCTAATGCTGCGACATAGTCCTGGGCAGTAGCCAATGCCAGGCCATCCCGATCTACCCCTACCATTGCAATCTGAGCTTTAGTTCCCTGCTCGATTAAAAACTCGTGGAGAATTGGAAAATAAAGCCCTTCGCCACAACCCAAATCGAGCAAACGAAAAGTAGCGTTTGGGTCTTGTAGAATTGTTTGCAGGTGATATTTTTCGATTGCCTGCTTCAAGGCTTGTTTAATAGCCGGGGTATATAATTTAGCTTGAATGACCAGTCGTTTGCGGTCATCCAGGCTATCAGCAAGAATATAAGTATTGTTACCTCTTAATTTGTCAAAATACTCTCCACGATTAACGTTGCTCACTTTTTAACCTCCGCTATTATTTCTATTTTTTTCAAAAACAAGTCAAGTAAGGTTAAACCTGTTTCGCAACATTGTCAAGTTAATTAAAGTAGCGAGTTTAGCTACTTCAACTTAACTAAAGTTGAAGTAGCTAAACTCGCTGTTATTCATGACTAAAAATTACTGCCTGAAAACTGCTTTACGCTGTTACCATCTCGTTGACTACTTGAAGCACCAGGTCGGGGCGGAAGAAGATGGCCGGGGTTTCCAGCATGTGCATGACGTGGTAGAAAGCTTCCAGCACGTTCGGATTGACCGTGGTAGCCCGCATTACCTGCTCCATGTAGCAGCCCATCAGCATCATTTCCTGGTCAATTTCTCCGGTCTGTTCGGTTGGGAACCAGCGCATATCCTCGCCCGTCGCCATCTGCCAGGGCAACGCCACTACCTGAGCTAATTGCTTTTGGAAGTGTTCTGCTAGACTCATGCCTTCGGTTTCACCCGCCCGGAAGCGGCGAATACACTGATCCAGTTCCAGCGCGTCAATGCTGGCGGTGGACATACCCTGTCCGTAGACCGGGTTGAAGGCACATGCTGCGTCGCCTGTTACTACAAAGTTCTCCAAAAAGCGCGGCATCTGCTCGTAGTGGCGCATACGGTTCTCGGCCCGGCGATAGCCGACAATTGGCGTAATCGGTTTATATTCCTGGAGTATTTCGTACATCTTCGGGTCGGGCAGGCTGCGAGCAAATTCCATAAAGCCTTCCTCGTCCGTTGCTGAATAATCACCCGCCATACCAATCAGCGTAAACTGCCATTGTTTGCCGCCCTCGACTGGCAAAGCAATACCACCGCGTTTGGCATCCGGGGCAATCGGTTGCATATAAAATATTTTCCAGTCATCTTTAGAATCCGCCGGGCGCTCGTAGATACGGGAGGCATAGGTAGGCTTGCCATCTACCACTGTTTCCTTGGGCGGAGTGTAACCCAGTGACTCTAACCATTGAGGCGCTCGCGAGTCGCGTCCACTGGCATCCACCACTAAATCGGCGGTCAACAATGCTTCTTCAGTGTTATCAAGTTGGCTACCGTTGCGACCACGTACCCGGATTCCGGCGATGTGCGTTCCGGCGGCATTGGCTTCAAGGCCGATTACTTCACATTCCTGCACAAAGCGGATTTTCGGGTTAGCCATCAAGCGAGCGCGCACCGTTTCTTCCAGCAGAGGCCGACTGCACGCTGTCGTATTGATTTTCGACGTATAACGAGGTCGCCAACCGCCGGCGAACCAAAGCGAGTCAGCGCCCATATTCACGGTAGTTGCGCCCGCTTCGATTAATTGCTCTACCAAACCAGGGAAAAGCTGCTCTAAAATCATTTCGCCCCGCTTCAAAATAGCGTGGGGGTGGCGACCCTGCGGTACACCTTTACGAAACTCTGCTCCTGTCGGCAAAACATCGCGCTCGAAAACGGTTACATGGTCGTAGTGATCGGTCAAGATTCGAGCGGCGGTCAATCCCGCCATACTGCCGCCGATAACGATTGCGTGAGTTTTGGAAGACATTTCGTAGTTCAAGTTGATGCTCCTTTTAGTTGTTCAGATTGGAAAAACAGCAAGATTAATAAATGGCTGTTTTTAGCCGTAGTAAGGCTGGTGAAATTACCACCGTATTGCTATAACTGGTTGCTTTCCACCACTATTCAAGAGTACATTCGGGCTATATCCTTCGCGTCGAGGAGACTAGGCACGTCACGAGGAGTTATAGAGTCAGTCATTTCCCTGGATAAAATTCTCAAAGTTCGATTGTGCAACAACGAATTTAACCTTTGTAATCTTGATAAGAATTTTTAACATTTCCGCTTGTGGGATGATATTAACATCCGAAGATGCTTGAGGCAGTGACAAAATTAACAACATCAATGTGATTTGGCGCACAGTTGACACTTTTGCTCTTTTGTAGCTTATTTTTCAGCCGAAAAGCCGGACAACTATCCGGCTTTTTGGCTGAAATATTCTTTGTTTAATCCCTGGAAAAATCCCACGAAATTTTTCCAGGTATCAAACAAAAAAATCCGGCATAAGTTCGCTGCCCGGTGTCATGGCGTACTGGTCAAGGTCGGTGACACCTGCCAGAGCCATTACTTCATCATCAATGCAGAATTGCCCGGTGAATTCACGGCTGGGCTGGGTGAAGATATAATAAGCGGCATCCGCCAGAATTTCGGGTTTGCGGCAGCGTTTGACCGCTTCATCGCCACCAAGCAGATTTTGCACTGCCGCCGTCGCAATTGCGGTGCGCGGCCAGAGGGCGTTCACCGCGATGCCGTCTTTAGCAAACTCTGCCGACATGCCCAGCACGCACATACTCATGCCAAATTTCGCCATTGTGTATGCTACGTGCGGCCCAAACCAGCGCGCTTCCATATTCAAAGGCGGCGACATATTCAAAATGTGCGGATTCTCGGCCTTTTTCAGGTACGGAATACACGCCTGCGAACAGGCATACGTTCCCCGCGTATTAATCTGGTGCATCAAATCGTAGCGCTTCATGGACGTTTCCAGCGTCCCGGTCAGGCTAATTGCGCTGGCGTTATTCACCAGAATATCTATGCCGCCAAAAGTTTCGATGGTTTGTTGGACGGCCTGTTGTATTTGGTTTTCGTCGCGCACATCTACCGCACAAGCCAGCGCCTTGCCACCCGCCGCTTCTATTTCTGCCGCCGCACTATAAATCGTGCCGGGCAATTTCGAGTGGGCCTCGGTAGTCTTGGAAGCAATCACCACATTTGCTCCATCGCGCGCCGCTCTTAGCCCGATAGCCAACCCAATTCCTCGGCTTGCCCCGGTAATAAACAAGGTCTTCCCCTTCAAGCTTGCCATAAGTCTCGCTCCTTTTTTACTTTAGTAGTGATGAGTGATGAGTGGGAAATCCATTGGCGGAGCAATGTCCCACAGGTTCGAGGTGATTTTCCATTGGCGGAGCAATGTCTCACAAGGCTCAGTACGAATTGTAGGATGCTGCTCCGTCAGCTGATTTTACTCATCACTCATCACTCATCACTCATCACTTCTTAGTGCCAACTGCTTGCCCATTTCAGCCCCTAATGCTTGCAAAGCGCTGGCTGGCCTCACCAGCACTTCAAAATCTATAATTTTGCCAGCTTCGTTGAATCGGATTAAATCAATACCTTTGACGGTCAGGTCGCCCACGTGAGCGGTAAACTCAAGCCCAACCGAATCGTCGCCGGTAAGAACACGGTGATATTTGAAATCCTTGAGAACTTCAACCGCGCTGGTGAGGTAAAGTATAACCGCCGCTCGGCCCTCTTTGGGCTTCCAAACTACCGGCGAACGAAAAACCGCATCCTCCGCCAGCAATTCGGTCAATACGTTTACATCATGGCGCTCAACAAACTCGTACCATCCGGCTAATTGGTTCTCGTATTTGCTCAAAAGCTTATCCTTTCTTTGCTATTGCTTAAATATTAACTTCTCAATACGTTATATCCAAAAAGGACTAATTCGTGAACTTGGTAAGAATTATCGTTTGTGGGCGCTAGTTTATCACCAGCACCACTTGATAACAATTAGCATTGCTATTCGCTTTAAACTTCGCAACAATTGTTGCAGTAGACATCAGACCAGGTTTCTACTTATTCCAAAAAACTTATAAGTTTTTCACAACCTGCTTATGCTTTCCTCATAACAAATAGTTAAAATGAAACTAATCTTTTATTCTTTCCCGAATTATAAAAGACTCTGAGCGGTTTAACGTAGTGAAGCGAAATTTTCGGTTTAACAAGGAAGCTAACCAATTATGCAATATTGCAAAATATTAATTGTATGTCAGGAAACTACCTTACAGCACGAGCTACGAAGTGACTTTGAAAGCCGGGGTTATTCGGTGCAAAGCTGTGATGCTAATTCAGCTTTAACCCAGGCTACCAACTTACGGCCTGAAATGATAATTGTAGACGGATCACTTCCCGGCACGCAAAGTTTAGAGGTCTGTCAATCTTTTAAGCACTCAAGTATTGTGGCTAATAGCTGGGTGATTCTATTGACCGAGGCGCTAAACCCCGGTCAGATGAAAGCCGCATACCAGGCTGGAATAGATTTTAATATCTTAAAGCAAGGCAAAGACCGCCGAGCTTTACGCCTGAGTGTCCAAACAATTTTTAATTTGCAAGAGCAAGCGAATATTAAATTAACGAATTGTGCTGTGCCGCTTTGCTCAGTAAACTAAGAACCTATATTAGTAGGGGTGCAATGAATTGCGCCCAAGTTCAGGGTTTGCCCCTTCAAACCCCTACTGGAATAGGCTCTAAGGGTTTGTAATGCCTACGACTGTCACCCTGACGAAGACAGGGTTCTCGGCGCTACCACAGTACCTTACTGCGGCAAACACAGATGCTTCGTGCCTCAGCATGACGGGGGGTGTAGTTACGGAACAACTGAAAATTGAGCAAATCCTGTGGTTAAAAAGTCTGGCTCATTGCCGGGCTTTTTGCGTTTCACAAAAATAAAACGAAGAATTAGCCGATAAAATACAATTAATTACCCCACAAATCTAGCAAGAGAAGTGGGCGAGTGTTATAATCTTGCTGAAAGATTTAAATTTGGGCTATGTGGTTTTGGCTTTTTGTGCCAGGGCCAATCGCCAAAAATAGAAAGCAGGCTTTGATGAGCGAACAAGCTTATCCTTCCAATCAACACCCTTTTGACCTGAGCAAGCGCCAGAACTGGCAGAGGGTTGATGAGAGCGATGATGGTAAGTTTTATGTAGACCCACGTTTGGTGGTGCATGTAGACGAGCATTTTATTGCTAGGATAGGACGCTATTTTGTCGAGCATTTGCCACCCCGCGCTACCGTATTGGATTTGATGAGTAGCTACAAGACCCATTTGCCGCCCGCTTATGCAAAGGGCCAGGTGATAGGTCTGGGAATGAACGCGGTAGAAATGAAGGCCAATAACCAGCTAGACGAATTTAGCGTCCAGAACTTGAATAAAAATCCTAAATTGCCCTTTGCCGATGCTAGTTTTGATGCGGTGCTGAATACCGTTTCGGTGCAATATCTGACTAACCCGCTTGCCGTATTTCAAGAGGTCGGGCGGGTTCTCAAGCCGAGCGGTCAGCATATTGTTTCTTTTTCCAACCGCATGTTTCCAACCAAAGCAGTTGAAATCTGGCGGGAATCGAGCGAAGAAGAGCGGGTACTACTGGTGGAGCAATATTTTGCCGAATCTGGTATGTTTGAACCAGCCGAAGTCTTTGAAGAAATTGACCGCAAGCACCATAGCGGTAGCCTGCTTGCCACACTGTTTGGGGCAAGCGACCCAGTTTACATTGTGAACGGCAAGCGCCGCTAAGTCCCTCAATTAAGGAAGCTCTATGTCGCGGAAAAATCGTGTCAACGTTTCGCATCAAATTGTTAGCCTGATAATTTTGTTTAGCTTTGGGTTGGGGCTGCTTCAGGCGTGCGGGCCTGACCCCACCCAAGCACCTTCTCCAACCCCTCGCCCAACCGATAGCTCTACTAAAATTGACAGCTTATTGCTGGAAGTTTTGTTGCGCTACAACACTACCGAAGGCTCGGCGGCGGATAAGCAAAAAGCGGCGGTAGATTTTGCCCGCGAACGCGGTCTTATCAACCCCAAAAACGAAGTGCAGTTTGAAATGGAACTGGACGACCCAAGCCGGGCCGGGGTGGTGAGCGATAAGGTCAAAGGTATGGGCGGGCGAATTATAGACAGCCCCAATATCGAAGGGGTGGTCAAGCTGCGGGTGGCGGTGCCAGTTAATACCTTTATAAGTTATGCTAATGCTGCCACTAAAGATAATTTCTTGCGCGATTTAGCCGATTTTCAAGGCGTAAAAAACATTCAAATTATTGTCCCTAGCCAGCTTCAGGAAATGTCTCGTCTGCCCGAAACTCGCGAGGCACTTTTGAGGTTGTATCAGGCCAGCCAGAACCAGGGCGTTAAACAGATGGGGGCGGACAAATGGCAAAACGCCGGGCTTAAAGGTAAAGGCGCAAAAGTTGGCGTGATAGATGGCGGCTTCAAGTATTATCAAGAGTTTTTAGGAACGATTTTACCCGCCAATCTGCAAATCCGTGACCAGGATAAAGAAATTGGCGGTGAGGGGGCGATAGATGAAACGGTACACGGCACTGCCGTTCTCGAAATCCTTTACTCGCTTGCGCCCGAAGCCGAATTTTACGCGGTTGCGGTAGACCGTAGCGACAACGAAATCGCCAGCGCGCTCGATTATCTGGTGAGCAAAGGGGTACACATTATTTCAATGTCGCTGGGCGGGCATGGCGCGTCGGGCGAAGGGTCTGAACCGCTCAACCGCAAGATAGACGGTTTGCGCCAGAAAGGGATTTTGTTCTTTATCTCGGCGGGCAACGAAGGTGATTCGCATTACGCCGGAACTTTCAACCCAGATGCCCAGGGCTTTCACCAGTGGGTGCCGGGCCTAACTCGCATGGCCTTCGGCAATTTTACGGGCGTACCGTTCAATACTTCGATAATTTTGAACTGGGAGCAATGGAAGGAGCGTACTAATCGCACCGACCTCGATTTGTATATCGAAGATGCCAACGGCAAGCCCGTAGTGAGCAGTACCAATTATCAGACCAGCCGCGAACCCCGCGAATATGTGCCGCTAAAAGTACAATCGCGCACGACTTATTATCTCAAAGTTCGGCTCAAGCCCAACACGCCGCAACCTGCCAAACCTTTCCGGCTACATATTTTCGCTAACGATGTTTTGGTGCAGTTTTACACCCCGGTGCTGGCGGTTGCCAATCCCGCCGATAGCAAGGGCGCTTTTGCGGTTGGGGCGGTGCAGTGGGACAGCGATAAAATTACCGATTACAGCAGCCAGGGGCCGCTTCCTAATGGCGTGTTTAAGCCCGAACTTTCTGCTCCGGCGGGGGTGTCAAGTGCCGCCTATGCCGAGGAAAGCGTCCCTGAATTTGATGGTACAAGCGCTTCATGTCCCGAAGCCGCCGGACTTGCCGCCCTTATCAAAGGGGCTAACCCAAAACTGAGCGCCGACGAATTGAGCCAGGTTATTTTGCAGTCTGTCCGCGATTTGGGGACGGGCGGGCCGGATACGGCTTATGGTTATGGTCGGCCCGACCTGACTAATGTGCCGCCCGGCGAAATCAAGCCTAAGAGCCAATTGCCCACTTTACCTGCTGCCGACCCCAATCCGCCGCTCAATCTCAAAATATCAAAGCGTTTTCCTGCTCCGGCGGGCGTAGCATTGCCGCCTGAAGCCACTGCTCCGCCGCCTCCCACCCGAACGCAAGCCCCGGCCCAAGCTACTCAGGGCCAGGCTACCTTGCCGCCCGAACCGACGGCTGACCCTGAGCCAGTAAGCGGCCCAGTCGTTTTCAGTGACGATTTCCAGAGCGCTTTAACTGGTCTGCCCGATGGTGGTGCAACCACTTACGAAAATGGTCTCTACCGTATCAAGGCTAACGCCAATCAGTTAGTTTGGGCGACTTATCCCGAATTAGTGCGAATTTCGGATTTTGCCGCCGAAGTAAAAGTGCAAGGTCTGAACGCCAATAACGGCCTTTACGGTCTGGTTTTCTGGTTGCAATCTCCGACTGATTATTATCTTTTGAGCGTAAGTGGGGCTGGTTTGATGCAGGTGAGCCGTTTCAACGCCGGGCGGTGGCAAGAGCTAATCAGTTGGAGTGCCGCGCCCGGTTGGAATAGCGGCGGAGCAAACACCTTGCGGCTGGTCAGCGGGGAAGGCCGTTTGAGCGTGGGTGTAAATAATAAAACTACCAAAAGCGTTCAGGCCAAAGGTACAGGCGGCATCGGCTTTGCGGCGGGCGGCTACGCCCAACCCGCCAACGTCACCTTTAGCAATTTTAAGTTGAGTACCCGCAGCTAAAACAGTGTTTTGATGGTTTGAGTAAATTCGCCCTGGAATGAATTACTGGCTCCGTAGCTAAAGTAATTTGAAAACCACTGATTACATACAGCACTTTCGTTTAAGTAGTAGCGATTGAAATCGCTTTGCGGTGGCGCACAAGCCAAAGCGATTTCAATCGCTACTACTTTTACCCTGGCAAGTAATAGCCCTAACCAAAAATTATCGGATGTTCGGCAGTGGTTTTCAAATTACTTTAGCTACGGAGCCAGTAATTCATTCCAGGGCGGGCCAACATTAACCTTCAACTTCGGGCTTAATTCCGTAGCTTGATGCGTATGGGACGCATTGCATACGCCCCATACGCATCGTTAAAGATGAGGCTAACGTGGTAGCGCGGTGGTAAGGGTTGCCCTGTGGGTAGTCCCAGGCGGACTGCACTCGCGTACCAATTTCAGGCTTAAATCCTTAGATTGATGCGTAGGGGCGAATTGTATTCGCCCTTGAACATTAGGCCCGGTCAAAAAGGGCGAATGCAATTCGCCCCTACCCAAAGACCTGCATCAATTTCAATGCAAGTTGCTGTAGGGTTTAGCGCAGCCAGTTTTTCGAACGGGCGTATTCCGTACCGAGTAGTCCCAAAAAGACCGGGCCATTTTTGACTGCCGAGTCGGTTTCCAGACGGGCCAACTCGAAATATTGCACCCGCTTTTTGGTGTTGCCGCTACTGACTTCAAAGGCGGCACTGAGCGGCTGACCATAAAGATTGTTCTGGTTGGCGACAGTGAAGGCGGCATCTACTTTGTAAGTAGCCTGACCGACGCTGGCGGGTGGTTTCAAGTTGCTATCGAAACTGCTATCGTTGAGGACGGTCTGGCCGAGTTTGCCCACTCGTACCGCCAGTTCGCCCTCGCCACTGCGTACCAGCCAGCCACGTTCAAAGAACTGTACCCGCCCGACATCCTTCCAGTCAAATTCTTCGCCAATCGGGAAGCCAAACCGAACCAGACCGCCGTTGCGATTATAAAAGTTCAGGAAATCCGTCCGCACCGTATGACGGGTGGCCTTGAAATAGCGTCCGCCGCCCGGCAAATCCAAATCCTGGTCGCCCTGGTCGAGCGGATAGAAGTAGACCGCTTCGGGCGCTATTTTCAGAGAAATATCCAGATTATAACGGTTATCAAAGCTCAAATCTGGCTTTGTCCAGAGGGTTTGCAACGGTACATCCAGCGGCAAATCGGCTACAAATTTGCGGGCCGCGTTATCTTTGGGGCGCACCACCAGCGTATATTTTATTTTTGGGTCGAGTTTTTCTACCAATGCCTGTGGTAGACGGAAAGAACTTCCGTCTACCGCCAGTTCGCGTTCGCGGTAAGCCACTGGCGTATCGTTAGGGGTTGCGAGAAAAACCCGCACCTCGGCGGGGGCGATGCCTTCCAAGCGGGCAGTGACGCTGTTTGGCCCGGTGACAACCGGGGTAGGCGCAACGGTTGGATTGCTAGTGGCAGTGGTTGCCGGAGTGACGGCGGCAATAGTGGCGGTGGCAACCTGCGAATTATTATCCGGCTGGCTCGAACCCTTGCCCAAATTACCCAGCAGATTTATCGCTATAATTACAATGACTGCCAGCACTAAGCCAAGAATAAGGGCTGGCGCAAGGCCCGCCAGCAAATTCAAAAATCCCTGCATCCGGCGTTCTCTCATTAGTTCGGGACGGGCGTTTGGTTGTGGCAAACCCTGGCTTTGCAAACGGCCCACTTCGCGGGTGGCGGCACTTTGCAAAGGACTGCCTGGCGATGGGTTGGTATCGCGCCGCCGCATTGTGCCACTTGCCCCGACCAGGCGTTCCGGCTTCTCGAAGCGTTCTCGGCTGGTGGCGATTGGATTCTCTTGCTCGGTGGCCGAATTATTGCCCGCCGCCATCGAAGCCGCCGCCATTGGGTTGGGTGGTCGTTCTGCTTCTTCGGGTCGTTCCGGGCCAAGCACCCCATCTCCGGCATGTGAAGTGCCAACAAAAGTGGCATCGGGTGGAATGTCAGCCTTGCGCTGGATAAGGGGCTGCCGAGAGCCACCACTTGCCTGCCGTCCCGCATCGGTATCGGGATAAAGCGGTTGGAAACCGGGAGCCGCCTCCGCCCCTCCCAACTTCCAGGTTTTTTCCCAGGAGCGAGCGGAGGTCGGACTATCGGGCAGGTCTAGCGGGGATGGGCCGCGCCCGCCACTGGCTTGTTCGCGCAAAATTCGGTCAATCTCATTCATGCGTTGCTGGGCTGCCGCCATGCCCAAACTATAAGCTTTATAAAAATAGGGCCGCGCTTCGTCATACTGCCGTTGGTCTAGCAGCCATTTGCCGTAATCGTAACAGACTCGCGGGAAAGTCGGCTGCCAGGGATTGGGTGAAATCAGGGCGCTAAACTGGTCTACCAGATAAATATATTCAGCCCCAACTTCCTTACGTCCGGCATCCCAGGCTTTTTGGGCGCGGGAAACTCGTTCGCGTAGCCGGTTAATCGCCTCGTTATCGGGTCGTCCTTCGCCACTGCGCTCTATATCGTGCGGCAGGGTTGGCGGAGATTGTGGATAATCGCTGGTGACGCGGTTGGTTATGCTGGGAACAGGTCGCTCTACCAACGGTTGACTAATCATTTCAGGACGGCGCGGTTGCGAATTTTCCCGTCGAACAAGTGTATCTTCCAGGGCGCGCTGTTTGTTGGTAGCCAGCGAAATCAGGCGTGTATCGCTGGGGCGCAAAGGCCGAATCATCTGATACCAGCTCAGGGCATCGTTTTCTTCGCCATCACGGGCTGCTTCGTCGCCCAGTTGCATATAGATAGCCGCCAGGTCGTCTTGAATTGCCCCAAAATCGGGGTCGCGGGCGTAAATTTTTTGGGCCAGCGCCAGACGGTCAGGCAGGGCTACTTCTCCAGCCCGACCCATCATCAAATATAGTTCGCTCAGTTCTTGCAAATTGCGGGCGCGCCCGTCGCTGGGCCGAAGCTGGGCCGCAAAATCGGCAAAGATTTTGGTTTGCGGGTAATTGCGCTCCTGGCTGGCCTTGCGGCTTTCTTCCAGGCAGAAATCGAACAGCATCTCGTTATAACGCGTTACTTCGTTATGGCTCAATCGGTTGAACAAATTTAAGACTCGTTCGCTCTGGCCCTGCGTTATTGCCCCTTCGATATAACGCAGCAAGGTATTGCTCAATACTTCGTAGAGATTATGATAATCTGGTTCGCGCTTCTCAAGCTGCAAAAATTCTCCGATAGCCTCATCCCAGTGACCCAGCGCAAACAGCTTTTGGGCTTTGGAGAAAACTGCGTCCGGGTTCAAGGGAGCGGCAGATTGAGTGGGTTTTGCCGAGCCAGTCAGGGGCTGATAGGGCCGGAAGGTTGGCAAGCTGACGGTTTCCTGAATAGTCGGATTCTCCTCTACTTCGTCGGCAACTATGCTGGTACGTTCCTCTACATTTTGGGCGGTTTGGGCCAGCAACTGGGATAAAGCTGGGAGCGGGCAAGGCAGGCCAATTTGTTCGACCAGCACAACGTTCAACGTAATATTATCGCGGCCTCCGGCACGCATGGCGGCTTCTTCCAGCCCGGCGGCTAATTTTTTGAGGCGCTCCTGGGCCGGATTGCCCCGGAGTTGCACTAAATCGGCGGCAGCGTTCAACAAAAATTCTTCTAGCTGGGCCGGGTCAAGCAAGTCCCACAATCCATCGCTACAGAGCAAAATTAAATCGCCCGGCAGCAATTCGGTGGTGTTATAGTCTATCAGCACTTCCCCTTCCATGCCAAGTGCGCGCGTAATGGTATGGCGGCGGCGGTCTGTTAGTAAATCCTGCTCGGTCAGTTCGCCGTTCCGCACCAGCGACCGCCCGGCTTCTTCCACCCAGCTATGGTCTATTCCCATTAGAAAAACCTGCGGGCTAGGCTGGTGGCGGGCCAGATAAATCCGGCTATCGCCTACGTGGGTTGTCACCAATCGGTCTCCAATGAGCAAGGTAGCGGCACAGGTAGTTGCCATGCCGGGTCGGTCTTCCGAGAGCGCGGCAATCTCATCGGCAGCCGCTTTATAAGCCTGTTGCAAAGCGGCTACCGGGTCGGAGGTCTGCGTTTGCATTAGCTGTTCAAAACGACCTATTAGCAATTCGACGGCGGTCTGGCTGGCAAGCGCACCGGCCATGCCCATACTGACCCCATCGGCTACGGCAAACAAATAAATCGCCGGACGGCCTCGTGCTTCGTCCGGGGGCAAGAATAAATGACCGTGATAATCCTGCTGCTCTTTTTTTCGCCGACCAATATTAGCTTTTTCGACAAATCGGACTAATAGCCCCTCGCTCTGGGCTTGCGCCATGCGGAAAACCTCCAAGAATTACCAGTATCCATTCGGGCAGGGTGGGTTGTTTTTTCCCGGCCCGACAAATGGCATTTCGGACGGGAGTTGCCCGCCTACAGATTTATTTGAACAGTTACTGAATATGCAGTTATTCTATACAGGAGCGAACTTTAGAAAATCGCCCCAGGCTTTTCCGGCTATTCTACACCATTTTTGGATTGAGTGCATGTTAATCCAATGCTCTTTGAAACCTGATATTAAGCGTGATTTTTGTTAGAAACACAAGTAAACCTCGCACTGAGTAGAATTTTTACCCACTACGAGGTTTACTTGTATTTATTTATTTGCGCATCGAAAACCTATTTGGCGGATAGCATTTCGCTGGCTTCTTTTGGCTTGGTTTCGGCTTCTACCTGTGCCAATAAATCGAGACCAATGTTGGTTTCTTCGAGAGGAAGCGGGATAACCGGGGCAGGCGTGGCGCTGGCGGCAGATTGCTGGTCTTTGATAGCGTCGTGGAGGCGCTGCAAAGGAGCGGCCATACTCTCCAGGTCAGCTTCACTTAATTGGGCCAGCGCGTTTACCAGCAAAGTAATGTTGCCTTTGTTGAGCATTTCGGTAGCTTCCAGCCCGGCGCTGGTCAATTGCGCCCAAACCTGGCGGCGGTCTTCTGCGCTGACGGTACGAGAAAGCATGGCTTCGCCATCTCTGCGTTCGATTAATCGGTTGACAATACCAGTAATAGTTGGCATTGTTACGCCCAGCTTTTCGCTCAAGTCGCGCATCTTGAGCGGCCCGCTTTGTTTAAGAATACACAGTACTTTCATCTGCTGAAAGGTCAGGTCAAGTTGAAGCCATTCGGGGAGGGCAGTAGAGTTTAACTGTCCCAGAATATCAAAGTAAGTAGTCGAAAGCTCCTGGACGCGAGTAGCACGGTCAGCCATATTGAATTCCTCTTTCCAAACCTCAAAGATTTTACTATACTCGAAGACGAGTCGGGTTTAACGCTATGTATACCTGGATTTAGTTGTAATTGGCATTTTTAGTTGAAGCCAAAGCTCAAAGACAAAGCTTATGTTACAATAGCATAAGTTCGGTACTCTATCTTAGCAAATCTAAGGCTGGCTGTAAAGAGTTATTTAGCCTCTAGCGTTACTTTTTGATGAAATTAGAATTTAGTTCGGTACTAAAAGCAGAAAAAGCAGAAAATAAATCCGTTTCCGTTACTTCGCGCCGTAATTTTGCTCTCCCCTATCTAGTCGGCTTGCTGATTTTCGGGCTGGCTGGATTGGGTTTGCGCTTTTACGGTATCTCTAATGGGTTGCCCTATATTATCCCTGCCGATGAATCTTTAATCGTGGATGCCGGGACACACATTCTTAAGACTGGCGATTTTAACCCGCGCCAGTATTTTTATCCGTCTTTTTATATCTACCTTCAGACTCTGGTCTATGGCTTGCATTTTGTCTGGGGTGCTTTTACTGGCCTCTACCACGATATTGTTAAAGATTGGCCTGACAAAACTTATGATGTTACCAGCACGCCCGGCGTTTATTGGTGGGGTCGCGCCTTGACTGCTCTTATTGGTACGGCGAGTATCGGGCTGATTTACTGGGTGGTCGGGCGTATCTGGCAGGATAGACGAGTAGCCTTGATTGCCGCCGGGCTATTGGCTTTCTCGTCCCTGGCAATTGAAAATTCGCAGTATATTGCCTTCGATTTGCCGATGGCAGCGCTAACTTTGCTGGCGCTCTGGCCCGCCTGGGTGATTGCCGAACGGGGCGAACGGCGGGCTTATAGCTGGCTGGGCGTGGTGAGCGGTTTGGCAATTAGCACCAAGTGGAACGCCGCTTTGATATTAGTCTTGGGACTAACGGCTCATTTGCTCTACCTGGGCCGGGAGCGCCGTCTGCACCGCTTTTTCAATCTGAATTTGCTGTTGCTAATAGCTCTGACCGCCCTGACCACGCTGGCGACCACGCCGTACTTGCTGGCTGAAATGCGCTCCTATACTAATGGCTTTTTGTTTAATCTGGAAAGATACCAGCTTTCGCAAGGAGCGTTAAGCTCGGATACGCCCTGGTTCAGCACTCTACAGGTAATCTGGAACGATAGCGCGTTAGCGGCCCTCCTGATGGCTGGTGGTGTGTTACTGGCCTTCTTCCGCCATAACAGCCGCGACGTGCTGCTGTTGGTCTTCCCGCTTTCCTATCTGCTCTACTTCAACGGCTTGCGTTTGGTCTATCCCCGCAACGTCCTTCCCCTGACCTACTACGGCGCTATCTTCGCCGCCCTCTTTGTCGTTTGGGCGTATGAGAAGTTTCTAGTTTCTAGTTTCTGGTTTCTAGTTAAGAAGAGAGGACGCCTGGCTCAAACTTCGGCATCCCTAACTCAAAACTCAAAACTCAAAACTCAAAACTCACTAATTCCGCTCGTTGGTCTGGTGCTATTGATAGTGGTGGTGATGTTTGGGCCGATTCGCAATTCGCTGTACGGCGGATGGTTTAATAGCCAGCCGTTTAGTTATGCACGGGTTGGGGAATGGTTGGAGCGGCAGGCCGGGCCGGGGCCGCTTAAACTGGCGGAATTGCGTTCGCAGCAATGGCCCGGTGGCTATCCCAATCTTTTTGCCGTGCGCGACGACCCGACCAAAATTGGCAATCAGGCCGACGCTCATCCGTTGGCTTATTACCGCGAACGGGGCATTGCTTATTTAGCGATAAACGAAGACCGGGCCGGGCCTTTTCTGCAATCCGGGACGGGCAACTATCCTGACCTTTTTGCCAACGGTACGGTGCTTGAGAAAATCGAGACCCGCACTGTCGAGAAACCCGGCCCGCCCTTCACGATTTTAGCGACTGGCGTAACCCCCGAAACGTTACGTTTGCAGCATCCGTTGCCAACGCAGTTTGGCCCGGCCTTAAACCTGCTTGGGTTTAATCTGGGCAAGGTCAAGAGCGAGAACGAAATTTATTTACCGCCAGAAGGCCCGATTAAAAGTGACTGGCCCGTTTTCAAGCCGGGCGAAATTATGGGCTTGAGCGTTTATTGGCAACCACGCCAGCGTCTCGAACGCGATTACGTGGTTTTTATTCATCTGCGGCCCGTTGCCCGACCCGATTTTAACGCTGCCGCCCGCGATACGCCGCCTTTATTGGGGGCTTATCCTACTTCACGCTGGAAGCCGGGCGAAATCCTGACCGATACCCCAAACCTGGGGCTGCCCGCCGATTTAGCGCCCGGCGATTACAACTTGATAATGGGCTTTTACGCTATAAATCCTGACCAGTCGCTCATGCCGCTTTCGCTTGGCGATGGCACTACTTCAGTGAAGCTCGGTACGGTAAAAATCGGATAATCAGGAAGGAACACAGATTAGCACAGATGAACACAGATTTTTTATAAATTTCTTTTTGGTAGTAGCAATTTCAATCGCTTTTAAATTGAGCATCGCCAAGCAGCGATTAAAATCGCTACTACCAAAACCAAAAACCTAAACTTAAAATTTCTCCGTGTCTCCGTGGTGAATTTCTAATATACAAATCATTTGTGTGTACCTATGCTAATCTGCGTTCATCTGTGTTCCTGCATTTTAACTGGATGCACTTGCCAATAGTAGCTAAAACTTATAATATGTTGTATAATCCAGTTTAGTTGGTTACATATTTATCAGATTTTAATTTAATATTAACAAAGAATGTGACTGTTGTTCACTAATGACCAAAACCAGAGTTCTTTTACTCACTCCCCAAACACCTTATCCGCCTGACCAGGGTGCGCCGATTCGCAATTTTAGTTTCGTGCGCTATCTGGGTACTTCTTCTGAGTATGAATTGAGCCTTTTGACTTTTGCCCGCTCGGAAGAAGGTCACGCCGCCGAAGAAGCCCGCTCTGAGCTGGAAAAATATTGTCACCGACTGGAAATAGTACCTGCTCCACCGGGCCGTTCCAAAGTTGGGCGGTTGAAAGCGCAAGTGCTGCGGCGGCAGCCCGATTTAGCCTTACGGCTGGCCTCAGCTAAATTCGGTTTTATGCTGCAAAGCTGGCTTAAATCGGGGCAATACGACGTAGTACAATGTGAGGGGCTAGAGCTTGCGCCGTTTGTACTGGCGGCTTTCAAGAATTGGGCCGGGCCGCGCCCGCGTCTGGTGCTGGATGAACATAACGCCGAATATCTCTTGCAGCAACGTATTTATGAAAGCGAACGGGCTTTGGGGCTACGGCGCTTGCCCGCCGCGCTTTATAGTGCATTACAGGCCCGCCGCTTGCTTTCTTACGAAACAAAGGCGCTAGAGTTCTTTGACCGGGCCATTGCCGTCTCTGACGGTGAACGCGAGGTACTGAAGCGCATTGCGCCCGGTGTGCCAATAGCAGTAATACCGAACGGCATAGATGTAAGCGAGTTTGCACCTGGAGGAGTGATAGCCGAACGGCCCGACCAGCTAGTTTTTACTGGCACGATGGATTTCCGCCCCAACGTGGATGCCGTTACCTGGTTTGCCCGGACGGTTTGGCCTATTATTAAGCAGGCGAAGCCCCAGGCTCGTTTTATAATAGTGGGGCGGCGGCCTACCCCGGCGGTGGAAGCGCTGAAAGCAATACCGGGGATTGAAGTGACAGGCCGGGTACTGGATGCCCGGCCTTATGTACACCAGAGTGAATTGTTTGTGTTGCCCATGCGGATGGGCGGCGGGGTGCGGCTAAAATTACTGGAAGCATTGGCGATGGGTAAGGCGGTAGTGACTACCAGTTTCGGGGCGGATGGTGTGCCACTAATACCGGGACGGGAGGCGCTTTTCGCCGATGACCCGGCAGACTTTGCCCGTACTTGTCTGGCTTTACTGGATGATGCCGCCTTGCGTCGTCGGTTGGCTCAGGCTGGTCGCGCTTTTGTGGTGGAGCATTTTGATTGGCGCACGATTGCGCCACAGCTTGATGGGGTTTTAAAAGCGGGTTTGTAGCAAGTAATAATTAAACAAACAGGGTTCATAACTATGAAGGTTTATATAGAGGTTGGGTATGACCGGGTGCGGTCTCTCGCGCATCTGCTGGATTATCCGGGGGTATGTGGGCAAGGTCTGGACGCGCAGCAGGCACTGGAAGATGTGCCGAACGCGCTTAACCGTTTTTCGCTCTGGCTAAAGCGACACGGGCAACGTATGCGTACCGGCGAAACGCATAGCGGCTGGTTGCGCCGGACGCAGCCAGTCTACGAGATTGGCGAGATTATGGCTTGCCGCTATCGTGATAAGCAATTGGTCGGGCCGCTTTTTGCGCCGGAAGCCCAGCACCTTGACCGGGCGACGCTGGAGCAGGGGCTAATCTGGCTCGATTTTGCCCAGGACGATATTTTATACTGGATTGATAGCAGCAACCGCGAAAAACTATTTCAAAAAGTCGGAACTGAGCCGGGCGAACGCACTGCCAACGAGATATTGACTCATATCGCCGAAATGGATAGCTGGATGACCAGTCGCCTTTACGATGACCCTGCGGACGCGCCTGATTATGCTTTTTTGCGCGGTCATGCCCGTTCGCATATCAGTACGACCCATGGTGGTATGACCGGGCGCTTGGGTGAGTTGAATACTGCTCAACTTGGCAAGGTCTGGGCGCACGATGGCGAATACTGGAGCGCCCGCAAGGTGTTGCGTCGCGCTATCTTTCACCGCCTCGACCACCTTGAGCAACTCCTGCGACTATAAAAAAAGGCCGAGAGCTGCACAGGATTGTCTGTGCAGCTCTCGGCCTTTTTCGCCTTAACCTCTAGTCTTGCTGTGGTGGTTTTGGCGCTGGTTTCTTACTCTCCTTGTTCTTGGGTGGTTTCTTCTTTTCTGGTTTCGGGCGATTCCCCTTTAATTCGATTGACATAACGTTAATCCTCCTTAATCTTTAGGAAATATTTTGGAAACATCATAACCCCGTTCTTTAAGCAACATCGCTGCCTCTGAACGTATTAAAATATACCTGTCATATTGATAGGCCAACTCATTTAAATGCTCTATTTCTTCTTGTGTCAGGCTGGCCCGCCCCTCTTTTTGTTGTTTATCGCTAAGGTCATTCAATTTGTTGTATAATCTGGTAGGCATCCGGCTGCGGGCCGCTTTCTGCAAGGCATTATCACTAAAAGAATTCATGGCAGCTAACTCTTTTGCCAGTGCTGGCGACAAACCTTCCTCTTCTAAGTTACTTTTGGAAACTGCATACAGCAACTCATCCTCAATAGTGCGATGGCTTTGTTCAGCTTGATGTTTAAAGCGCTCATAAAGTGCTTCTGGTAATTGCAATTTTACGAGTTTTGAAGCCATACTTTCTTATCTTCACTAATTAAAAATTAAGTAGTAGAAATTTGTTTATATTATACCATCTTCTAGGAGCTAAAGCGCTGTTCAAGCTCCTTGATTTCATCGCTTCCTAGTAGCTTATTCAACTCATCAAACCCCAGCATTTGGTCGAGCAGGTTGCGAGTAGTCCCATCTTCGTGCAGCCGGGCCAAAAAATCTAATCCAGCCTTTGCCATGAAACGGGCCAGCGCACCAGGGAATATTACCAGCTTGTAGCCTATTTCGGCAAGTTCCGTCGCGCTCAGTAAAGGGGTCTGCCCCTTCTCGACCATATTTGCCATTGCCGGACGCTTTAGCCCGGCGATAATTTGCCGCATCTGCTCGATTGAGCGGGGCGCTTCCACAAAAATCAGGTCGGCTCCGGCAGCTTCGTAAGCCTGGGCGCGCCGCAAAGCTTCTTCCATTCCGCCAATTGCCAGCGCATCAGTGCGGGCGATAATCACCGTATCGGGATCGCGGCGGGCAAAGCAAGCCGCTCCTATTTTCCGGGCCGCTTCTTCCAGCGAAATAATTTCCTTGCCAGCCATGTGACCGCAGCGTTTGGGCATTACCTGATCTTCAATTTGTAGGGCTGCTACTCCCGCCCGCTCATATTCCTGGACTGTGCGTATCACGTTCAGGGCGTTGCCGTAGCCGGTATCAGCATCGGCAATAACGGGCAGGTCGGTAGTCGCCACCAGTTGCGCCGCCCGCGCCGCCATTTCCGTCCCGCTCAAAAGCCCAATATCGGGTTGCCCCAAACTGGTGTAAGATACGCCCGCCCCGCTCATATAAACCGCTTCAAAGCCGCTCAATTCCACCAACCGCGCCGTCAGCGCATCATACGCCCCCGGTGCAATTACGCACCGGCCCGATTTTTCCAATAAATGCCGCAGCTTTGTCCCTGCCCTGTTGTTCATCTTGCTCCTGACCTTTAATTAAGACGAAAATTCACCACGGAGGCACGGAGAAACACGGAGTTAAAACCAACTTTATGTTCCTCTGTGGCCTTGTATGTTCCAAATATGAAACTCTCCGTGTCTCTGTGTCTCCGTGGTGAATTTCCTTATCACTCATCACTCATTACTCATCACTTTCAGCCACTCTTCCACATCGCACACTCGCCCCAGACTCGCCAGGTTCGCCAGCGATGCCTCGTGCAGTTTGGGGCTAAAACTGGCGGTACAGTCGCGCAAGGTGGTGGTTTTCAGGTCGCGCATAATGGCATCGCGGGCGGTGGCCTCGACTGCGCCGTTGGTGGCAATGCCCGTCAAAATCAACTGCTCTACCTTTAGCGCCCGCAACAGGGCTTCCAGTAAGGTCGAATAAAAAGCCGAAAAGCGCGTTTTCTCCACTTCATAGTCCGGGCGCGGCAATTCCGGGATAATTTGCTGTCCCGCCGACCCCTGCCGGAAACCTTCTTGCAACAGAAAAGGCCGCAATTCCGCCACATGCCCCAGTCCGATTGCTTTTCCGTCCAAATCGCTAAAAGCGGTAAATTTTGTGCCAATAATCGGAATACGCGCCGTCCGTGCCGCCTCCATCACCTGCCGGATATGTGGCACAATCGCCTCAATGCCTTCCAGCCCAAAGCCGCCCAGTCGGTGATAAACTCCTTCTGGATGGCAAAAATCCACCTGCATATCAAAAACCATCAGCGCCATTTTACTTGACATAATTATTCTCGAAGAAATTTACCACGGAGGCACGGAGACACGGAGAAAAATCAAGAATTATAATAATCTGTGTGTATCTGTGCTAATCCGTGTTCATCTGTGTTCCTGAATTTTATTTCTCTTCTCTATCTAGCCGAGCGCAATTTGTCGGTTTCAGCCGTATTTACCGAGCCATCTTCGTTCAGGGCTACGCCGTAATCGCGGTGAGCGGATTCCAGCGAAATGTAGCCGCGCCGGACATCCAGGGCTACTTGCTCGGCTGGTCGTTTGAAAGGATGCCCGTAGCCACCGCCGCCCGGTGTTCTGAGTTCGATAACGTCGCCCGGCTCAAGATTGATGTCCGCCGCTTTTGTGACCAGTTCGGGCCGCTCGTCATAATCTTTGTGGCGGAAGATAATTTCGTTGGTCATTCCTGACAGCCCTTCGTTTACCCCGAACGGCGGGAACTTGCCTTTATCGCCCAGGAAGAAGGCTTTTGCGCCCTGCCCCAGGATACGCACGGCATAGACTGAACCCAGTCCGCCTCGGTGCATCCCCGCCCCGCCGCTATCTTGCCGTAAGGCCCATTGCTCGAACAGCACCGGGTAATTGCCTTCCAGAATTTCAAATGGCGGAATAGTCGCCATACTAATTGCGTTCGAGCCGTGATTGAGGCCATCCGAAGCGGGACTTGCGCCATGTCCGCCGCCAAAATAGGTGAACATGATGTAGGGTTTGCCGTTATCGTCGCGTCCGGCTACATTCAGCGAGTTGACTGTGGCGAAATAGGCCGCGTTTACCCGCTCCGGCATGGCTTTGCCCAGCGCCCCCCAGATAGTATTGATGATAACTGGCGTGGTCTCGGTGTAGGCGCTCATGGCTTTGCCTGCACCCGCGTTCAGGAAAGTCGTATCGGGAATATTAAAAGTAATCGGCGCGAAACAGCCGCTATTGACCGGGACATCGGTAAACAGGTGCTTGACTGCGATGTAGCAACTGGCAATCGAAGTCGCCAACGGCATATTAAACGGCCCCTGACACGGCCCACTCGAACGGCTGAAATCAAGGGTCATTTCGTCGCCCTTCACCGTCACGTCCAGCGCCACTTTTAGCGGCTCGTTGGTCACGCCGTCGTTATCCAGAAAATCCTCAAAGCTGTACGTTCCGTTAGGAATAGACGAAATGTGCGCCCGCATCATAATTTCGCTGCGCTTCTTCAGTTCGGCAATCACCGCCCGCACCTGTTCCACGCCGTATTTATCGAGCAAAGCCGCCAACCGCTTGTCGCCGATTTCCAGCGCGTTAATCTGGGCCGACAAATCGCCGTAGGCAATATGGGGCGTGCGGCTATTCGCCAGCAGCACATCCAGAATATCCTCGTTCAACTTGCCCGCGTTGAACAGCTTTACCGGGCGTATCCTGAGTCCTTCCTGCCAGACCTCGGTGGCTCGGCTGTTGAAGCCGCCCGGCACGTTTCCGCCCACGTCTGTCCAGTGGGCCGTTCCTGCCATCCAGCAAAACAATTCGCCCTTGTAATAAAAAGGCCGCACCAGCTTCATATCCTGCAAGTGCGTGCCGCTCAAGTGTGGGTCGTTGAAAATAAACACATCGCCCGGCTCGACCCCGATTTTCTCGCCGCGCTCTATCGCCGCCTGCACCGCAAAGCGCATCACGCCCACGAAAATAGGGAGTCCGAATTTGCCCTGCACAATCGTCTCGCCCGTTTGAGCATCGTACAGACCGTGACAGGCATCATGCCCTTCGCTCACAATCGTCGAGAAAGCCGCCCGGTACAGCAGCACATCCATCTCGTCGGCAATCTGTTCCAGGCTACCCCGTATCACCGAAAGTGTAATCGGGTCTATCGGCTTCTCATTTATTTTATTTTCCGCCGGTCTGGGCGTGGTCATTGTCATTTTTCGCACCTCTTTATTTTTTATAGTTTTGGAAATTTTTTGCAAAAAATTTCCAAAACTATAGGTTATAATCAGCAATCCGTTTTGCGATTCTTTGTCTCATTTCTGCTCCAGTGATTTGGAAACCACGTTTCTTTTCAAGCTCACTTTCGGCAACTGCTTCTCGCAATTCTGCAAGTTCTTCCGGGTCTGGGCGGTAGGAAATTTTAGACTCTTCCAGTTCTTCTTGAGAAGGTTGAAATCCAGCCGCCATTCTAGCTCTGCTTTTAGCAACCACCTCAAGTACTTCAGCTAATTCTTTTTGGTCAATCATATCTTTATTCATACTCAAAAGTTTATCAACCGCAACTTTAAAGCCCGGCACTATATTTTCGCTATCCAATCCAGCTTTGGCACTGAAAAGCATTAAGAAGACTGCTCTGTACAGCTACGAAACTGCCTGGTAAATCAATGGCAGCTACTTTGGCTCTGGAATCAAATCGCCGTGAGCGCGGGCGGCTTCAAGCCACAAAGCTTTGGCAATCTGCAATTCTTTGAGGGCTTCTTCCGGCGTATGACCAAACGCAGAACAGGCTTCCAGGTCAGGAATATCAGCAATATAGCCCCCGTCTTCTTCACTGTAAAATAATATTATTGTGTAATTCTTCATAAATTACCCCTTGATAGTCAGCCTCTATTTATGCAGAATTAGACTATAACGGTATTATTGTGATTAGGTGGGCAAAACGAGCAAAATCAGAGACATTATGCGTAAGTAATTGACTAATATTGTATGACAGCATTGTAGCTACAATATTGGCATCGTGTATCTGCGCCCCGCCGACTTGAACTTGCTGGCTCAAAGTTAGCAATCTTTGAGTTACGTTGGCGTTGTCTTCTGCTACTCCAAAACGGCTCTCGAAAAATTGAATTTCAGCAACTACCCTTGAAATGGCTATTGCTCCACCAAAAATTTGTGGTCTGGTGAGTGTCGCCATAAACTCGCGCAAAATCTGACGACTTACCCACAACTCCATTCCAGCTTGTTCCTGTGCCTGGATTGCATCTTTTGCCCTCTGATGGAAAGGCGAGTTGTCTATACTTTCATAGACCAAAATATTTGTATCTATAAGGACAAGATTATTTGACCCGGTCGTCATATATATCCTCACGCCTTACTGAAAAGTTTTCGGGCCATCGGTCTACATGAATCGGGGGAAGCTCACGTACAGGTTTTTTCTTTTGTTCCTTCGATTTTTTCTCAATTACCAGTAGTACCTCATATTCTCCCGGCTCAAGCTCTTGAGATTGCGGCAGAATCAGGTTGCCGTCCTCTGTGACAATTAAACTTGTTTCAATCGTTTTCATTTTATTTCCCCTTTGTCTTTACTCATACTCGAAAAGCTTATCTACTGCAATTTTGAAGCCTGGCACGATATTTCCACTTTCTAATTCATTTTTGATTATGTAAGCGTTTCAAAGAATCCACCTGTCATAAATTTTTCGATTGAAATATCACGCCGTGATAACCAGCTTGTACCCTGAATACCATTATCATCTAACCAACATAGTGCTAATTGAAAGGTTTTCGGGTCTTTGGTGCTATTTACCAAAACCATTGCCGCAGTTTTAGCATCAGTTTTGTATTGCTCAAGCTGGAAGTTAAACTCTTTCATCAATTGGGCATACTCAGCCTCGCCTTGCGTTTTAATAATCTGCCGCTTGAGATTTCGGGCCGTCTTTTCGATTTTGATTAGCATTATGGCTACTCCAATTCGTCTTTAGCTTTTGCGAAGCCTAATTCAAGGGCGTGTTGAAAATCTTGTTGGGCGGACGGCTTATCGCTGGTGGCTTTGTAAATGAGGCCGCGCTGATAAAAATATTGGCTGTTGCGCGGCTCAAGCTGGATGGCGCGGTTCAGGTCGGCAAGCGCGCTTTCGTAATGACCCTGATTGAAAAGATTTACGCCGCGCTCGAAGCAGTAGGCCGCGTTACTCTCGTTAAGCTGCGAGACCCGGTTCATATCGGCGGTGGCGCGTTCGTAGTCGCCCTGGTTGTGGTAGCTCACGCCGCGCAACCAATAATATTCCGATTTGGTGGCATCGAGCCGGATGGCGCGGGAAAGGTCATCTATTGCTCGTTGGTCGTCGTCCATCCAGTAATAACTTTTGCCACGCTCAAAGTAAAATTCGGCTTTGGTTGGGCTGAGTTGAATCGCCTGGGTAAAATCGGCGATAGCCTGTTGATATTCGTTTTTGCTATGAAAACTCTTGCCGCGTGAGCCGTAAAACTCGGCTCTGTTCGGTTCAAGCTTGATAGCGCGGCTAAAATCTTCGATGGCCCAATCGTATTCACCCTTGCGATTTTTCAGGCGTTGCTGGTGATAGCAGAGGCCGCGTTGCCAGAAATATTTGGCCTTGTTCATATCCAGCTTAATCGCCCGGCTCAAATCATTAATCGCTTGCTCGTAATTGGAGTTATTGTAGTAACTCGTTCCCCGGAAGTAGTAATACTCCGCCTTGTTCGGGTCGAGAGCAATCGCTCGGTCAAAATCAGCAATGGCTGGTTCGGATTCGTGCCGGAACAGGTAACACAGGCTGCGCTCGAAATAATAATGTGCCCTACCGGGGGCAAGCTGTAGCGCCTGATTAAAATCAGCGATAGCCTGGGCATATTCGCCTTTCCAAACATAGTTTTTGCCGCGTCGGTAATAGTGGTCGGCTTTATGTGGCTCAAGCTGAATAGACAAATTGATGTCAGCAATCGCTCTCTCATAGCGCTCGTGCTGAATGAGCTTGACCTGTTGCTGGCGGGATGCTTCTACTTCCCTGGCTAACTGGTCTTTAAGCTGTATCTCAACTTCTTGCTGGGCTTTGCGCTGGCGTTCCGCCTCAACCTCTTGCAACGGGCGGGTTGGCGAAAGCTGGTCGGTGGCCCGTAGTGGCGGCGGGTTACTCGGTTTCTCAGGCGGGGTTGGTTTATCCAGTATTCTGGTTTGTCGCCGCCGCTCCTTTATGCTTTCGATTTCTTCTTTTGGAACGGGTGGCAGCAGCGCCATTCCCGCCTGAATTGCCTCGGCTACTTCTTCGGCCTGTTGATAGCGGTCTTCCGGCTCTTTTTGCAGCAGTTTCAGCACAATTTCGTCCAGCCAATCAGGTATCGCTTTATCCAGTTCGCTGGGTGGTAGCCGCCGCACTTTGGCGTACAGTCGCCCGGTAAGCATTTCGTAAATCAATAAGCCGAGCGAATAAAGGTCGGAAGCCGGGGTTAGATAATGGTAAACGCTGACCTGTTCGGGCGACATATAGGCGGGCGTGCCGGGGTGACGCTGGTTGCTGGTGACGGTGCGGTGGCTTTCGTGGCCGACCTGAGCAATCCCAAAATCGGCAACTACCGCTCTGCCGTTGCCCCGCAACAAAATATTGCCCGGCTTTAAATCGCGATGCACAATATCGGTGACGTGGTTATGAATATCGGCCAGCCCACCGCAAATATCGAGCGCGATTTCGCAGCTGCGCCGTACTGAAAGATGGCCTTCGCTCTTGATTAACTCGGTCAGCGCTCCGCCTTCCAGGTATTCGAGAATAAGGTAGTAGTGCGAGTCGCCGTCCTGAATCAAGTCGTAGACCGTGATAATCTGGGAGTTATCGGTAAAATAGCCGCTAACCTCAGCCTCCCGCTCGAAGCGACTGACATATTCTTCAAAAGTGCCGCTACCGTAGCGCTGGTTGAGCGTACTATGCCCGTAAACGATAGTTTTAATGGCAACGTAGCGTCTCAGGCGCGAGTCAAATGCCTGATAAACTGCCCCCAGCCCGCCCTTGCCAACCACGCTTTCAATCTTGAACCTGTTAAAAAGCACCGTGCCAGCTTCGATTTGATTGCCCATGTCCTGCTTGCCCTGGTTGAGTCGTTAGTAATGAGTAATGAGTGATGAGTAATGAGTGATGAGTAATGAGTGATGAGTAGATTTTGTAAAGGCTAAATTTTATTCGCCCTGTATAGGTCAAACCAAGAAATTAAGCCCGGAATTGGTAGGTGAGTGGAGACCGCCTGGGACTACCCACAGGGCAACCCTACGGGCCGAAGGCCCAGGCGGTCTCGTTAGCTACCAAGAATTGCCCAACCCTGGTACTTACTCGTCACTCATCACTCATCACTTCTAATTGCCACTATTATATTACCATATTCATCAATCTCAGCATACATATCGGGTTCGATGACGGTGGTAGTGTCGCCTTGCTCGACGATAGCCGGGCCGCTAAATTTTGCGCCGAGCGTCAGTTTCATGCGGTCATAAATTGGGGTAGGCATAAAAGCGTCTTTGAAATAAACCTGGCGCGTTTCCTTCAGAGCATCTTCCAGCCGCGAATTTTCGGCCAGCGCACTTTGGGCGATAAAATCTTTCAGGTTCAGGCGGGGGCGTTGCCCGACTACCGCCAGCCGTAGCGTCACCAAGCGCACCGGGATGCCCGTGAGGGTGCGCCCGTATTCGTGGCGATAGGCCGCTTCAAAATCTGCCAGCAGGCGTTCGCTGTCCAGTTTGCCGTTAGCATTGAGCGTGATAGGGGTGCGAATTGGGTGTACCTGTCCTTCGTAAGCCATATCTGCCTCGTAAACTCGTACCACTTTGCTGATGTTGATTCCTTCATCCCGGAGTTGTTTTTCGGTACTGTCGGCGCTTTCGTCCAGCCATTGCTGAATCTCGTTCATCTCTAGCTCACTCAGTCGGCGGTTGACCGTCCGTAGCAAATCGTAGCGGGCATCTGCCATAATGCAGCCGATGGCGCTCACAATGCCGGGGAAATACGGCACAAGCGCCCGCGCAATTCCCACCTCCCGAATTAATGCCCCAGCCACCAACGGCCCAGCTCCGCCGAACGGCACCAGGGCAAACTCACGCGGGTCGTGGCCCTTTTCAATCGAAATAAGCCGAATTGCCCCCGCCATTTTCACGTTCGCTACCTGTATGATGGCGTTGGCGGCGGAATAGACATCTAATCCGAGCGGCTCGGCTATTTGTTCCAGAATGGCCTGTTTAGCCTGTTCCACCGCGAACGCATCGCCCGAAATCGAGCGGCGTGGGTTAATCCGGCCCAGCACTACATTAGCATCGGTGACGGTTGGGCGTGTACCGCCCCGGTTATAGCAGACCGGGCCAGGGTCAGCCCCGGCGCTTTCCGGCCCAATTTGCAAAAAGCCGCCCGCGTCAATCCAGGCAATCGAACCGCCACCCGCCCCGATAGTATGAATTTGAATCATGGGCGTGCGAATCGGCACGCCAAAATCTACTTTAGTATCCGAAGTAAGAGCGGGCTGCCCGTTGGAAATGAGCGAAATATCCAGGCTCGTTCCGCCCATATCGCAGGAAATGGCGTTGGGATAACCTGCCTG
>JBBQXW010000010.1:0-54813 GCA_038209275.1 Chloroflexia bacterium
AACGCCACCATGACCTGCGAGAGGATACTCCCTGGCTGGCAGCACCGGGTCGCCGATTTCTTTAGTGAAAAATTGCTAAGTGCCGAGCAAATTGTTGGGCAGGTGGCGGTGGAATGGCGTGCCGAAAGCGAAGCCAAAGGCGAATTGGCGGGAATAAGAAAAACCTTGCTTCGCCAGGCCACCCGTCGCTTTGGGCCAGAAAAACTGCCACCTGATTTTGAAGTGCAGTTGGAAGGCTACAATCTTGAGCAATTGAACGAACTGGTGGACAATCTGGCAACCAGCGCCACCCCGGAGGAATGGCTAAGTAACCTGGCGGGATGAGGTGGTAGTCGCTTATTCACTACCCAGCTTCGATAGCATTTCATCCAGATTTTGTTGACGCTTTTTGGTGTCGGCCTTCAGGTCTTCGACCCGCTTATCCTGGGCGTTCAGGCGGGCTTCGCTTTGCGAAAGTTGTTCAAAAACGCCACGACGCAAGGTTGCTTCTTCACCCGAAGTTGACAGGGCAGTCAGGTTCTGACGCAATTGCTCCTGGCGGCGGTAAAGAGTTTCACGTTCGTTAGCAATGTCGTTCAACTCCTGATTATTGCGGTTGATGGTGGCTTGCTCATCCAGCACATTTTTCAGCTTGTCCAGCATATGAGCATCCAGCCAGTGTTGTTCTAAATATTGGCGCAAGCCGTCGTAGGTCTGGTTCATCACCATTTCGGTACGCCAGTTGAAGGTGCGTTCCTGCACCACAAAAATAGTCCGCCGTCGGGCCGGACATTTTACCTTCCAGCGATAAAACTCGGCGGTCTTTTCGGCGACGGGCACTGTATCCAGCAAATCATAGCTGGTTTTGATGGGCTGCTCGATGGTGACGACTCGCGCCTGAGCCAAATTATTTTCAAGCTGGTAGGTCGTTTTGAGGGTAGTAGATTGATTAAAGTAGATATAGTGCCGTTCGATGCGTAGGCCAGTCGTTTCAACATTAGAAGTCTGCTCCTCGGTAAGCTTTATACCTAATTCGACGGCGTAAGCCAGATAAACTTCGCTATCTGCCGGACTAAACGGAACGAGCGCTTCGCCCCGATACTCGCCATCTTCCACAATTGTCACCGGGCCACGTTCCAGCACCAATCCAGTGTTATTTTTGAAGCGCATCGCCGCGACGGGATGCTGTGGCATCTTCTGACCGTTGTAGAGCAATTCGCGGTTGTAAGGCAGGTCGTTGCTCAAAATCGGCACGAGCGCACTCTCGCCGCGCTTCACCGTGACGGGCGCAGTTACTTCGTACTGGAACAATTCGCCCAGCGCGCTACCTTTTGCTACTGAAACCTGCTGCTGCATCGCCTGTCGCAAATTTGGGCCAGCCCCCGACAGATTAGCCGTAGCCGCTTTCGCCATCATACGCATGGGTGCAGCCTGGGCGGGCGCAGCAAACATCATACTTTCTTCCGCCATTGGCATATCGTAAGATTGTAGCGCGGCATCAAACTGCACCGGGCCACTCGCCACCCGCGCCTCATCCTCCACCAAAGGGCGCTCCGGGATGCGCGAAGTGGTCAGATCGTAGATAAAAGAAATGGGTTGCCCGGCCACCAGCCGCACGTTCACATCTTCCAAATCTTCTTCCAGCCGATTATCGAACAAACCCCAGCCCTGTAACAACAGTTCGCCCTTGCGGTCTTCGACAACTTCAGTCTTTACCTCAGTTCCGGCCTCAGTCGCTTCAGGGGCGGCGCTTTCGGCTACCAGACGGTAGCTAACCCGCCAGGTCGGGCAGGGAACGAGATAGGAAACCAGCAAATCATGATTAGCTTGCGTACTATCCAGTTGTAGCGTAACGGTGCGGTGGGCTTCGTCGTTGCGGCTGCTATCCAAAAAGAAGCGCAAATCTTCTCCGGCCCGCTCTTCGAGCAAATAAACCGCCCGCAGTTGTTGCAACGGGAGACTTGTCACCTCATTCTCGGTTGCACCTTCGGCTTGATTGAGCAACGCAACCAGCGATTTAGTAAGTGGCTTTTCGGGGTCAATTTCTACGCCCAGTAATTGCCCGGTGTATTCCTGCCGGGTCGTGCCGTCGCCCAGCACCAACCGCACCAACCGCCCGCGCAACGAGCGCAACAAATCCAGCAGACTATGGTCGGGCGATAGCACAATACGGTTTTCGTTGGGAAAATTAGCGCTCGGAGTCTCGTAGTGAATCCCGCGCACCTGTCCGCCCTGCCGGTCTATTACCAGCAAACTCTTTAGCGCATCGTTGACTTCGGTTTGCCGGAAGACCAGTTGTACTTCGCTTTCTTCCACGCTACCGGCCCGCTCTACAAAGCCTACGCCGTGTTTGTACAGCGTTAACCGCCGAATCAGTAATTTGTTTGCTGGCATATTTAGCTCCTTTTGAAAATAGGACGGAGAAAAGGGGACGGAGGACGGAGGATGCAACCAGGATGGAGGACGAAAAAATTCTTGAGTTCCTCTGTGTCCTCTGCGTCCACTGTGGTTAAATTAAATTTCCTTCGTCCCGATTTGTTCTAGCTGACAGTTATAGTGACGCTATAGACCAGGATAGCATTGTTGCACATTTCGCCCGGCTTGGGGCGGCAACTGCCCTGTGCCTTGAGATTGACCGTACCGGGGGTCTGAGCCTCGAATTTGGCCTGATACGGTTCAGGGGCGGGCTGAACTGAGCGCACCAGCACCCCTTTAGCGGCGGCGGGGTCAAGCTCGAAATTCCAGTTCATTTCCGGGCTAAAGCCAGCCAGAAAGCTATCACCTACCTTTAGCCGCAAGGTCGAGTCGCTATCGTTTTCGCTGATGATTTTAGCTGGCGTGGCAGCACTGGCCGTCGTAGCCGTATTGGAAGGCACAACTTTTGGCGTAGGAAGCGGCGTTGCCGTATTTTCGCCACACGCCACCAATAGCAAACTCACACAGATTAAAGCTACAATTCCAGTTCCATACCGCTTAAATTTTCTCATTGATTTACCCCTCGTTAAGATTTATAATGAACCTGCTCTTATTTAAAACGCCGTAATCAGCCAATAAATCACACTTAAACGCTTTTCCCTAACAAGGTTAACACCAGCCTTATGAGGAGTCAAGGTTAAAGCAGGAATAGGAGTGCCTAAATCGGCGGAGGTAAAGTTCGTAGGGGCGAATCGCATACGCCCTGTGGCCTTGCGTCAGGTCAAAAAGGCGTATGCGATTCGCCCCTACCTCGGCGGTTTTAGGCACTCCCGCAGGAATTTAGTTAGCTCAAATCGCCTTCGATGTTCCAGAGTTGGGCGACTTTGCTGGCGAGCAGGGCGTGTTCCGGGAGAGAGAGGTCGGGGTCGCGCTCGAACAGGGCGCTGGCTTCTTTGCGGGCCACTTCTAATAGCCCAGTGTCGTGGATGCCTGCCACCCGCAAATCGGGGACACCACTCTGGCGCGTGCCGAAAAATTCGCCAGGGCCACGCAACTTTAAATCTTCTTCCGCCAGGATAAAGCCGTTACGGGTTTCTTCGATAATTTTGAGACGCTTCTGCCCTTCCTGGCCCAAATCGTCGGTTGCCAATAGCAAACAATAGCTGGCATGTTGGCCGCGCCCGACCCGCCCCCGGAACTGGTGCAACTGGGCCAACCCAAAGCGGTCTGCTCCCTCGATTAAAATCACCGTCGCGTTCGGAATATCTATCCCTACCTCGATTACCGAAGTTGAAACCAGCATATCAAATTCTTTGTCGCGGAAACTCTGCATAATTCGGTCTTTTTCGCTGGCCTTCATGCGCCCGTGTAATAATCCCAGCTTCAAATCGGGATAGACCTCGCGCTGCAACCGTTCGTGTTCCTCTACCGCCGCCTTTGCCTCAATTTTCTCCGATTCTTCGACCAGTGGGCAGATAATAAAGGCTTGCCGCCCTTTTTCGATTTCCTTGCGGATGAAATTATAGGCTTTGTCGCGGTCAAGTGGCATTACCCATTTGGTTTTAATCGGGGTGCGGCCCGGCGGCATCTGCTCGATTACCGACAAATCGAGGTCGCCGTAAATGGTCAGGGCCAGACTGCGCGGAATCGGGGTTGCCGTCATGCTCAGGACGTGCGGGTTGGTTTGTTCGCCCTTGTCTTTCAAAGTAGAGCGCTGCATTACGCCGAAACGGTGCTGCTCGTCCGTAATGACCAATCCCAGTTTGTTAAACTCTACGCCGCTCTGAATTATGGCTTGCGTGCCGATGACAATATCCACTTCGCCCGCGCCGATTTGCTTATAAACCACTTCCTTCTTCTTGACGTTGCCCGTCAATAGCACCAATCGCAAGTTCAGACCGCGCTTTTTAACCACCTCTTTTTGGGCAAAACTTTCAAACAGCCGCGACAGCCCTTGATAATGTTGCTCGGCTAGAATCTGGGTCGGAGCCATCAGCGCGCCCTGAAAGCCCGCCGCTACCGCCATCAACAAGGCCGTCGCCGCCACCATCGTCTTGCCGCTACCGACATCACCCTGAATCATGCGGCGCATCGGGCGGTCTTTGCCCATATCCGCCAGCACATCATAGACTGATTTGCGCTGGTCATCGGTCAAGTTAAACGGCAAATGGCTGTACCAGTGGTCGAGCAAGCCAGGGTCAGCTTTAATCGGCACGGCGTAGCGCTCGTCCTGCCACTCCTTGCGCTTCAGCAACACGCCCATTTGAATCAGGAAAAACTCGTCAAAAGCCAGCCGCTTGCGGGCCAGTTCTAAAGCCTTAGCGTCGGGCGGATAATGATAATCCTGAATCGCTTCGATTACGCCGATCAGCTTTTGTCTCTGTATTACATCAAGTGGCAAATGCTCCGGCATCGCGGCAGCGTAACGGTCAATACACGATTTTATCAGGCGGCGCAAAGTTGGCAATTTGACCGGGTCGGCGGTATGATAAATTGGCACCAGCCGCCCGGTGTGCATCAACTCTTTTTCGGCTGCCTCAAAGGTTGGTGACTTCATGCAGATGCGCCCACCCCATTGCTCCACCCGTCCGCTCAATACCACCTTTGCCCCCGGCTTCAAGCCATAAATCATGCGGCGATTGAAAAACTTGCAGACCAGCGTGCCAGTTTCGTCCGAAACCGCCACATCAATCAGTTCTTTGCCCTGCTTCGTCCGCACTCCTGCCACGTCCAGCACCGTCGCCACCACGCTTTCGGTACGTCCGTACATGAGTTCACTGATTTTCTTGAACGAACTAAAATCTTCGTGCCGGAACGGAAAATAGTAAATCGCATCCTTAATCGTCCGCAAGCCCAAAAATTCCAATAGCTTTGCATAGCTTGGCCCGATGCCTTTCACGTTATCGAGTGACAGGCCAAAATCTACCTTTCCATTACTCGCAAGGCTTGGCGCACTCTTTTTCGGGGCGGGTTTTGCTACCGGGCGCGGCGGCGCTGGCTCTTCCGGCGGTACTACTATTGTAGTGGTGCGGCTAACCGACGAGCGCAAAGCGGCGGTAGGCTTGACGGTAGGCGCAGCAGAAGGAGAAGATGAGGCCACCCCGTTAGATGGCGTAGCGGGTTTTTCAGGTGGCTTTGCAACTGGTCTAGGCGCAACCGTTCTATTTCCACCAAGCAGTTTCCCGGTTTCAGCCAAAATTTCCTGAATGGCTTGCTGGCGAAGTTCGGGCGAAAAGCTGGCGTAATCGGTCAGGCGCTCGGCCACCATCTCGACCACGCGGGCTTCCTGCGGCGATGGCCCGGCTTTCAAAGCGGCACTGACCCAGTTGCCGATAAAAGCCGCCAGTCCCCGGAACACCTTGCGGTCTTGATAATTATCGCTGGCTTCCAGCCGGAGTATTTTTTCTAATTTTTCGAGGTCTACGGTCATTTTTAGTTATCAGTTTTCAGTCGTCAGTTTTCAGTTAAGATTTGCAGATTAAGGCTACAGGCTCTATTATAGCATAGGCGATTAGCTGTATAGATGAAGGCGGAAAGGAGGCTAAACATGTCCGATGATGAAATCTGGCGGCGCTGGCGAGCGCAAAATCCCAACGAGCAACAAGCCGCCCCGCTAACCCCCGCCGATTACCGCGAGATTAACGAACTCGAACTGGAAGTAGAATTTGAGCATGAGTGGGGCGGGCCACCACCGAAGCCAGAACCAAAGCCAGTGCTGCGCTATGCCAGCGCCGAATTGAGCCAGCTACAGACCGAAGGCGAGGAAGCGCTGAAGAAGGGACGAGCAGTGTCGGCGGCAGATTTGTTTGAGCAAGCCCTTTTGCTGTTTGAAGCCAGCCCAAATCCCGATGCAGGCTTGAAAGGCCAGTTGCTCAATGGACTGGGTCGGGCGCAATATCAACAAGGTACTCGCCAGGAAGCCGAAGCAACCTTCGGGCAGGCGCTAGGACTGGCCCGTAGCGAGAAAAACGCTCAGGTCGAGCAAGAAGCTTGTTTTGGGTTGGGTCTGGTGTACCTGAAAGAAAAGCGGGTCGGGCCAGCGGCGGATAATTTACGGCAGGCACTGACGCTTTCCCGACAGCAAAAAGACCAAAAAAGTGAAGCTAAAATTCTGGTAGAGCTTGGTGCAGCCTACGCCGGACAGAGCATGTTTCATCGGGCCGTCCCGTGCTTATTGATGGCCCAGCGCCTTTACGCCCAAACCAACCTCATTACCGACTATACCGAGCGCAAGGAAGCCGAGCGTGCTATCAGCGACCAACTTCACGAAATCCGCAAACGAGCCGAGCAGGTTAATAGTCGTCTGGGACACATCCAGTACGAAAAATGGGTGGCGGACTCCGAGGCTGGCACCCTTCCGGCAGAATAACACCAGACCTGCTAAGTAAGGGGGTTGTAGAGGAAGGGTTTCCCCATAAGGGTCAAGTTAAGCTTTTCACAAATCGGTTTTGAGGCTGGCAAGGTCTCAAGCCGTCAGCGCCGATTTTTGGTAGGGGCGAATCGCATAGGCCCTTGAACACTATCTCAGGTCAAAAGGGCGTATGCGATTCGCCCCTACCGCCCTGAACAGCCTTTGTGGTTTCCTTAACTTGACACCTATGGGGAGACCCTGCCCCATACACATCAACCTAAGAGTTTAAGCTTGAAGATGGTACGCGATGAAAGACCGCCCTGGACAACCCTAGCCACTAATTTTGGGCGTATTTCCTTAACTTGATGCGTATGGGGCGAGGAAACCTCTCCTCTACCAAATTCGATAAACTGAACCTGGTATAAAAGGAGACTGGAATGTCTGAAAGCGAAATGCAGTCAGGTGGACAAATCGAGCAACCTAATCCTGATAACTTTTCTTCAGGAAGCAACCAGTACGACGCGGGAGCGAGTTTTGGGCCAGTTGAGGACGTGGGAACAGACCAGCAAGAGCCAAACGATTTGTCGGACTTTCCTGTGAGCGGGGACGATATGCTGAACGCCCAGATATACGATGGCGGGTTGGAGGCAATGGCCCTCGATTTTCAGATAATCTGGCGCGGCAGCCCGAATTATTGGGCCGGACGTAATGGTAATAAAATCACTGGAATCTGTGATCATATTATGCAAAGCTCGATTGAGAGCGCTGACGGCTGGTTTAGGAATTCGTCGGCGGAAGCATCGGCGCATTTTGGGGTGGCCCGCGATGGACGGATTTACCAGTGGGTGCGGCTTGAAAATTCGGCCTGGACAAACGGGATTGTGAATCGGCCCGATATGAACGTGAGTTGGTTGGTGGACGCAATCCGGCGCGGCATCAACCCAAATACTTTAACTATCGGTATTGAACACGAGGGCGTGAGCGGTCAGTCCTTTACCGAAACCCAATATCAGGCGACCCTGTGGCTGCACCGCCGTTTAATCCAGCAATACGGTATTCAACCCACCCGCCAGTATCTTATCGGTCATTCCCAGATAGACGGGGTAAATCGGGCCTATTGTCCCGGCAGCGCCTTTCCCTGGTCGCGCTTGTTGGGCGATTTGCAAAGCAGCCAGACAGTAGCCCCAGCCCCGATTGCTCCAACACCCGTTATCACCGATAGCGTGCCGGGCCTTATCAACAGCACCTTTGGGCCGGGTACGGTCAATACCAACAATGCTTACGTGCGTTCTTATCCCGGCTTTGGGGCAGGGGTACAGGTGTTGCGTAAATTGCCCGCCGGAACGATGCTTAATTTCGTAGGTTATACCGACCAGGGGGCTGATTTCAAAGGCAATACGCGCTGGTATTTGATTGACGATGTACGCGACAAAGGGGGCTGGATTCACGCCTTGATGATTAGCTAATTGCTCTTGCCAGCAGTGGTATGCTATAGGTAGATTAATTAGAATAGAAGTACCTTAAAGACCAAACAAGAGACTGAACACTATAGAAGGAGCCAATTGTGGAAACATCCGATAATACCACCCGCACGCCCGGTGGTTTGCATTTGCCGCAACCCCGGCAGATGATGGTGCCTGAGGTAATTGAAAATACGCCGCGTGGCGAACGTAGCTACGACGTGTTCTCGCGACTGCTCAAGGAACGGATTATCTTCCTGGGTTATCCGATTTCCGACCAGATTGCTAACGTGGTAGTGGCACAATTGCTCTTTTTGGAGCATGAAGACCCTGAACGCGACATCTGGCTCTACATCAATAGCCCCGGTGGTTCGGTCATGGCGGGACTGGCGATTTATGACACGATGCGCTTTATTCAAGCTCCCGTCGCAACGATGTGCATGGGCATGGCAGCATCAATGGCAACGATATTGCTCTGTGCTGGGGAGAAAGGTAAACGGTTTGCGCTGCCCAACAGCACGATTCACCAACACCCGGCCCTGACTGGCGGCATGGAAGGCTACGCGCCCGACATCGAAATTCATGCTCGTTTCTTAATCCAGAACAACCAGCGCTTGCGCCGGATTATGGCGACCCATACCGGAAAGCCCATCGAAGAAATTGCCCGCGATTTTGACCGTGACCGTTACCTGACCGCCGAACAAGCCAAAGAGTACGGCTTCATTGACGAAGTAGTCAATACGCTCCCGGCAAGCGGACTTTAATAATTTTGAGTTTTGAGTTTTGAGTTTTGAGTTTTGGATTACACAGTTCAAGATTCCAACTCAAAACTCAAAACTTATAACGTAATGAATTAGGTAGAATCGGCATTAATGTTTCTGTAACCCGGTATATAACTCAAAACTCAAAACTCAAAACTCAAAACTAATTGCAGGGATTTATGCAGAGGAGATATTTTAACCGCGAGATAAGCTGGCTGGAGTTTAACTTGCGAGTACTGGAAGAGGCTATGGACGAACGTCACCCGTTACTGGAACGGGTTAAATTTTTGTCCATTTTTAATTCTAACCAGGACGAATTTTTTATGATTCGGGTGTCGGGCTTGAAGGAGCAAGTTGAATCGGGCTTGCTTGAGCCGAGCGAGGATGGCCTGACCGCCATGGAGCAACTGGCGATTATTCGCGAACGAGTAATGGCTTTGACCGAAATCGCCAACCGTTATTTACAAGAGACTCTGATGCTGCAACTGGCCCAGCACAGTATCTATCTTTACGATTATGCTGATTTGGGCGACGCGCAAAAAGCTTACCTCAAAGAATATTTTGACCGCGATATTTTCCCGGTGCTAACCCCACTCGCCTTTGACCCCGGCCACCCTTTTCCGCATATTTCCAATTTGAGCCTGAATCTGGCGGTAGTAATTCGTGGCCTGGAAGAAGGAGAGCATTTCGCTCGTGTCAAAATACCGGCAGTATTACCGCGCCTGATTTCGATTGAAGTCCCAATCGAGGATGGTGCGATTGAGATTAATAGCGATGTGCTAGTGCCAGACCTGGGTTATCAGCCACATTCTAAACGGGCTTTTGTCTGGTTAGAGCAGGTAGTGGCGGCTAATCTGGGCAGTTTATTCGAGGGAATGGAGATTGTCGAAAGCCATCCCTTTCGGGTCATTCGCGATGCCGATTTAGAAATTCGCGAAGACGAGGCAGGCGATTTGTTGCAGACCATCGAACAAAGTTTGCAGCGCCGCCGTTTCGGATCAGTAGTATATCTTTCAGTCGAGAGCAAAATGCCCGGCCATGTCAAGGCGTTGTTGCAGGCCAATCTGGAAATTGACCCCAGCGATGTCTACCCGGTAGAAGGGCCAATGGGCCTGAGCGATTTAATCCAACTTTACGACCTGGAAGTACCCGGCCTGAAAGACCCACCCTTCCGACCTAACGTTCCGGCGGTATTACGTTATGCCAAGAATATTTTTAATGTATTACGCAATCAGGATATTTTGCTGCATCATCCCTACGACGATTTTACGCCCGTCCTCAATTTTATTCTGAGCGCCGCCGACGATGAGCAAGTGTTGGCAATCAAGCAAACCATTTACCGGGTGGGCAGCAATTCGCCAATTATTGAAGCGCTGGCACGGGCCGCTTTGAACGGCAAACAGGTTTCGGTGCTGGTTGAACTCAAGGCTCGTTTCGATGAAGAGAACAATATTGAGTGGGCCAGAGCGTTGGAAAAAGCCGGAGTACACGTGGTCTACGGCTCAATCGAGACCAAAACCCACTGCAAGGTGGCGCTGGTAGTACGCAAAGAGGCCGATGGTATCCGGCGTTACGTCCATCTCGGTACCGGCAACTACAACGTCAAAACCTCGCGGGTCTACACCGACCTGGGCCTGATGAGCAGCCGCCCAGAGTTAGGCGCAGATGCCTCAACCCTGTTTAATTCGCTGACGGGCTATGCTGTCGCCCCGAACTACAAAAAGATGCTGGTCTCGCCGCACGCCCTGCGCCGGGGCATTTTGCAAAAGATTGACCGCGAAATTGAACACGCCCGCGCCGGACGTGAAGCGCGTCTGATTTTCAAAGTGAACGCGCTGGTAGATTTCGCCTCGGTGGATGCGCTCTACCGGGCTTCACAGGCCGGAGTTAAGATAGATTTGATTGTCCGGCATAGCTGTGCGCTTGTTCCGGGCGTACCTGGCCTGAGCGAAAACATTAGGGTTATTAGCATTGTCGGGCGCTTTCTGGAACATCATCGTATCTATTACTTCCACAACGGCAACGAGGAAAACGAGGAAGTTTATCTAGGCAGTGCCGATTTGATGCAGCGCAATCTTGACCGCCGGGTCGAAACGCTCTTCCCGGTGGAAGACCAGGCGATCAAGCACTACATCGCCCACGAAATATTGGCCTGCTACTTGAAAGATAATCAAAAGGCGCGAATATTAACTTCGGATGGTACTTATGACCGAATAGTGCCTGCGCCGGGCGAAACTCCTTTCAGCGTCCAAAATTATTTCCTGCACCACTCTAGCGAAATTGAGAACCGCGTTCCTTCATCGGCAAAAGAAGTTCAAGTTTAACTCCACCTCGGGCCTGCTCTATCAGAGCAGGCCCGATTTATTTTCCCTCAAAACAAGAAAAGTCAAATAAATTATTAAGTAATTTGGTCAACATTATCCACTTAATTAGCTTGTTGCTAAATATGTGAGCCAGCTCACTGAATTGTTGACCATTTTAGTATAGAATGGCTACAGTAGTTTTGAGTTTTGAATTTTGAGTTTTGAATTAAAGGACGCGGGTGTGGTTTATGACGGCAAACATGTTATTGAATAGTACTGGAATCAGGCAGATTGATGGTTTTGTAGAGCAGATTTCTGCCACTCTGGAAGCTGGCAAAGGCGATGAGTGGGTAGTGGGGCAGGTAAGCAGCGAGTTAAGAAGGCTTTTGCAGAAGCAGAACTGGTTGCCGGAAGCTTATTGTAAGCCGCAACCAGGCTGTCCCTACTCGCAGTATCCGCTCTACGTTGACCCGGCAGAACGCTTCTGCGTAACGGCGGTAGCTTTTGGCCCGTCGGTCAGCACGCCAATTCATAATCACACCGTTTGGGGCGTTATTGGGGTTTACCGGGGAATTGAGTGCGAACGGCGCTATCTGCGGCAGGAACAGGCCGACAGCACGGGAGAAGCCGAAATAACCGAAGTGGGTTGCGGCACTTTCGGCCCTGGCGAAGTAAGCGGCTTCACCGCCCCCGACAAAGATATTCACTCGATTGAAACTACCCCGCTTGGCTCGGTCTCGATTCACATCTACGGTGCAAACATTGCGAAGGTGGCCCGCCTCAATTTTGACCGCACTACAGGCCGCGCCAGCGTAATTTATTCCTGTTATAGCGAAGTTTCCGCCCAGAAATAATTTAGTTATCTGGGATAAAAATCAGCCTTGAAAATTTTGCAAAATTTTCAAGGCTGATTTTTATCCCAGATTTTTGTATATCTCGGAAGATTTTACAAAATCTTCAACGTTTAGTATTAATTGCTAGGCGCAACGCCGGGACGGACGTAAAGGTCAAGGCGGCTGACTCCTGTTCCGGCGGCGTTATTGCGGAGGGCGGTCAGGGCCACGTCTTTGCCGATAATGTTACGGCTCAGTAGTTTGTGAAGTTGGTCTACTGTCGCGACGGGCTGATTGTCAAGCGAGACAATAACGTCGCCGGAACGCAAACCGGCCTTTGCCGCCGGGCTATTCGAGGCTAGTTGTAAGACCGCTACGCCGCTCTTAATCGCCAGGTTGTAGGTGCGAATGACGTTCTGATTGAGCGGACGCTGCTGGCAGCTAATGCCCAGATAGCCGCGAGTAACTTTGCCTTCCTGCATCAGCAAGCTCGTAACCCATTTGGCGGTGTTAATCGGTACGGCAAAGCAAATGCCCTGCGCCATCGCGATAATAGCGGTGTTGATGCCGACCACTTTGCCGCGAGTATCTACCAACGGGCCGCCGCTATTGCCAGGGTTGAGGGCCGCGTCGGTTTGGATAATATTCTCGATGAGTCGCCCGTTCTGGCTACGGAGAGAACGGCCTGTGCCACTGACTACGCCCGCCGTCACCGTCGCCTGAAAGCCAAGCGGGTTGCCGATGGCGATAACCAGTTGCCCGACCCGCAGCGCCTCGCTGTTGCCCAATTTGGCGGCGGGCAAGCCGTTTTCGCCGATTTTCACTACCGCTAAATCGGTATCGGGGTCTTGCCCGACCACCTGACCCAGGTAGTTTGTGCCGTCCGCCAGCGCCACTTCGATTTTGCTTGAACCGCTCACAACATGGCTATTGGTCAAAATATAGCCGTCCGGCGCAATAATAACCCCACTACCCGCGCCTTGGGCCTCAAACGGGTTGCCGCCGCCATAACCGCGCCGCCGCCCGCCGCTAACCGATTTGGTTACGCCGATATTTACTACCGCCGGACTGACCGTTTCTGCTACTGTCACAACCGCTTGCGAATAGGCATCCAGAAAATCGGCGGCTTCTTCGGGGCTTTCAAAATGTTCGGTTGGCTTGCCACCTACAGCCGCCGAGCCGTTGCTGCTGGCTGGGTTGGCGACTGGCCCATCTATAAATAAGCGGTCTTGCGCCGCATAATTATTATTTTCAAACTCAGATTCGGATAAGTTAAACATCCCAAAATGGCCTTTCTATGTTTGTAGGGAAAGGGCCGCGCTACTCGGAACAAAGCTTTTGATGCTGTATAGACTGATTGCCCGATATTGTACCAGCCGCCCCGTTAGAATGGTGTTAGATTATTTAGAGTTAGAAATTTTTGCCTAAATTTTACTCCGAAATAATCCCGCTTCATAAGTTGCTTTGCAAGCCCTAAAACCGCTACAATGGAAAAGTAATGAGTGATGAGTGATGAGTAGAAATCCATTGGCGGAGCAATGTCCTACAGAACCAGAAGAATTGTAAGATGCTGCTCCGTTAGCTGACCGTATTATTCATCACTCATTACTCATCACTCACCACTACAGAAAGGAGCGGGCGATGGGGAGCAAGAAAAATTCGCTGGAGGGAATTGTGCCGATTGTAGCGGCGACGTTTACGCCGGAAGGGAAGCTGGACGAAGATAGCTTTCAGTCGGTGGTGCGTTATCTGGTGCAGAGCGGGGTTAGTGGGCTGACGCTGTTTGGGCTGGCAACCGAATTTTACAAGCTGACCGACGCTGAAAAAAGCCGGATGCAAGCACTATTGCTGGCAGAAACTACCAAAGCGGCGCAAGCCTGGGGCATTATTTCAATTACCGACCATAGCTGGGAAATCGCGGTGGAGCGGGCCAGGAACGCCGAGGCGCAAGGAGCGGACGGACTAATGCTGTTGCCGCCGTTCTTTCTGTCGCCGGGCGAAGAAGCGATTTTTGAGCATATCCGCCTGGTAATTTCGAGCGTGACTATCCCGGTAATTATTCAGTACGCGCCAAACCAGACCGGGGTGCGCCTCTCGCCCGAATTTTTCCTGCGGCTACGCGAGAGTTTGCCCAACGCCGATTATATCAAGGTCGAGTCGCAGCCACCCGGTCGCTATGTCTCGCAACTGGTAGCGGCTTCGGGCAATAAATCGCTCGGGGCGCTGATTGGTTACGCCGGAGTGCAAATGCCGGATGTATTGTTGCGTGGTGCAGTGGGCATTCAACCGGGCTGCTCGTTCGTCGAGATTTATCTGGAAATCTATCGCCGCTTCAAGCAGGACGATATTAAGGGGATGCACGCGCTACACGAACAACTATTACCCTACATCAGCAACTGGATGCAGGGCATCGAAATGATTATTCGGGCCGAAAAAACCATTTTGCAACGGCGCGGCATTATCGCCAGCGATTATTGCCGCCACCCGACCTACCAACTGGACGAAATAGAAACGGCCCAAATCGAGGCTTTTGTGGAAGAGTTCGCGTCTTTTCTAAATCACAAAGCTAACTTTAATTCTCCGTAGTGGCCCATTGCATTTGCTTAACCTAATATGTAAAGGGCGAATGCAATTAGCCCCTACCAAATCTGTAGCCTTCCTATGAAAGGCGTATTAAAGCTAAAGAGGGAGTGTAGGATGAAAATAACCGAAGTAAAAACTTACATTGTGGGCAATTCCTGGAAAAATTGGCTGTTTACCCGTGTTGAAACCGACGAGGGGGTACATGGCATCGGCGAAGCGACCTTGAACGGTTTTGCCAAAACGGTTGAGGCCGCCATTCACGAATTAAAGCGTTTTATAATCGGGCAGAATCCGTTTGATGTCGAGCAACACAGCTTGCGGCTGTTCCGCGATTTCTATTCGGATGGCGGGCAAATCCAGGGTGCGGCGCTGGCTGGCCTTGAGTACGCCTGTTGGGATATTATGGGCAAAGTCACTAACCAGCCCGTCTATAATCTATTGGGCGGGCGCTGCCACGATAAATTGCGGGTGTATGCTAACGGCTGGTATCGCGGGCCGCGTGAGCCGGAAAGTTTTTTTAATAAAGCGAAAATAGTGGTGGCAAAAGGTTATACTGCCCTGAAATTTGACCCGTTCGGCAGTGCCTGGCGAGTGGTAGACCGCAACGATTTCAAACTATCCTTAGACATTATTGGGGCGGTGCGCGAGGCGGTAGGGCCGGACGTAGATTTACTGGTGGAAGGCCACAACCGCTTTAGCGTCAGTACCGCATTGCAATTCGCCGAGGCGATGGCCCAATTTCAACCTAGCTGGTTTGAAGCACCTGTCCCGCCGCAGCGCATTTCGGCAATGGTCGAGGTAGCCAGGCGCAGTCCCGTGCCGATAGCTTGCGGCGAGGATTATTATTGCCGCGAACAATTTGCCGAATTGCTTTCACATGATGCGGTGCATATCATCCAGCTTGAGCCACAAAATTTGGGCCTGACGACGGCCAAACAGGTCTGCGGCATGGTTCACGCTTACAACGGCGTTACCGCGCCGCACAGCGCCCAGGGGCCGCTCTGCTCATTGGCTTGCGCCCACCTAAACACGTCTACCCCTAATTTCTATATCCACGAAATTTTCGATGATTTCAACGACGACTGGTGCGACACCCTGCTCACTAACCCGGTAAAAGTAGAAAACGGCTACCTGACCCTACAAGGAGACCGCCCCGGCTGGGGAACTGATTTAAATTACGAGGTGCTGGCGGAGCATCCCTACAACCCAAACAACTTCCTGCCCCTGTTCCGGCAGGGCTGGGAAAGACGGCTGACGGTAACGGAGTAATGAGTGATGAGTGAGGTTGTCAGCTGACGGAGCAGCATCCTACAGTTTCCCCCCCGATATTGTAGGACATTGCTCCGCCAATGGATTTCTACTCATCACTCATCACTCATCACTCATCACTCAAGAGGGAGAAAAGATGACGAAGGATATGTTAATTAAGGCGGCACGGCTGTGGGATGGGGTGAGCCGGGAGGTACTGCCTACTGGGTTTTTACTGGTTAAAGATGGCAAGATTGCCGCGCTGGGGCAGCAGAGTGAACTTGGGGTTGAGGGCGAGATTGGGGCGGGGGCGGAAGGTTACGATTTGGGCGATTGTACCCTGATGCCCGGCCTGATAAATATGCACACCCACCTGACCCTCAACGCTTCCGATACGGTGCTGCCCGATTATTTTCGGGAGCGGGCAGCGGGGTTGCCGACCCTGACTATACGGGCGGTTGAGAATATGCAGCGTTCGTTGCAGGGCGGCGTAACGACCATACGCGATTGTGGCACGCTCAACGACGTAATCTTTGGGGTGCGGGCTGCCGTCGAAAGCGGCTTGTTGACTGGGCCGCGTGTGATTGCCAGTGGCGACGGTATCACCACTACTGGCGGGCATTGCTACTATTTCGGAATTGAAGCCGATAGTGAAGAAGAAGTCCGCAAGGCGGTACGGGCGCAGGTCAAGGCCGGAGTGGATTTTATCAAGATTTTTGCGACGGGCGGTGGCCTGACCCCCGGCACAAACCCGGTGGAAGCTCAATATACCGAAGCCGAAATGAAGGTGGCGACGGCGGAGGCAAAACGGCTGGGCAAGCGGGTCTCGTCGCACGCGCACGGCACAATCGGAGTACGCAATTCAGTGGCGGCGCGAGTAACCACGATTGAGCATTGCACTTTTATGACCAATACGGGAGTAGAATACGAGCCGGAAATTGCCGACGAGATTGCCAGAGCCGAAATTTACGTCGTGCCAACCCTGAACGTTGGGCTGGCTAAACGACTGGCGGCTAACCCCGATTACGGCAAGGACAATCCCGGTTTGCGGCGCTTTATCACTACCCGCCCGGCCCGCAACCAAAATTTGCGGCGGATGTTTGATTTGGGTGTGGTGCTGGTGAGCGGCAGCGATTCGGGCATACCGGGCGTTACGTTTGAGGCGTATCCGGCTGATTTAGCCTTGCTGGTCAGCGATGTCGGGCTGAGTCCGTATCAGGCGCTATTGACTGGCACTTCGCTGGCGGCAAAAGCTTGCGGGTTGAGCGATACGGGCGTACTGGCAGTGGGCAAGCGGGCCGATTTGCTGGCGGTAGCGGGCAACCCGCTCGAAAAAATTGAAGATTTGCAGGCGACCCGTTTTGTCAGCGTGGCGGGGCGGCGGGCGTTGTGGCAGCCGGAAGCAATTCCAAACAAAATAGTGGTGGAGAATTAAATTATGGCAGATAATGCGGCACTGTACAAATCGGCGGAAGGCTACACCCTGGCGATGAAGACTTATGACAAAGCGTTAGGGCAACTAAGCGTGCCTTACGAGACCCAACAGGTAAGTACCCGCTTTGGCGAAACCCAGGTAATTGCCGCCGGGCCAGAAAGTGGTGTCCCAATCGTAATGCTGCACGGTTGGGACAACAATGCCACCGATTGGGTAGCTCAGATTAACGCACTGGGTCAAACTTACCGGGTCTATGCGCCGGATACGATTGGACAAACTGGCAAAAGCGCTCCGACCCGCCCCTCGACCAAAGATGCCAGCTACGGCGAATGGCTGCTGGATGTAGTAGACGCGCTGAAGCTGGAACAAGCTCATTTTGTGGGCGTTTCGGGCGGGGCATGGTTGCTACTGAAATTCGCAACGGTAGCGGCAGCCCGAATTAAAAAGGCGGTGCTAATTAGTCCGGCGGGATTTACCTCGATTTCGCTCCCAACCATCGCCAAAATGTCAGTTAGTCTGCTTTTCGCGGGCCGCAAAAGTACCGAACAGATATTGCAAACTCTCAGTGCTCCGCACTGGCAACCGCCCGAAATAGTAGTAGAAGAAATTTCGATCCTGCTCAAACATTTCAAATCTCAAGCCGTGCCACCACCGCTTACGGACGAAGAATTACGCCAGCTAACTGCGCCCACCTTGCTGCTCATGGGTCAATACGAAGCGCTTTTTAAGCCTTCGGTAGTAGTAGCCCGCGCCCGCCAGGTCTTGCCCGACTTGATAACAGCCCAAATCATTCCCGATGCCGGGCATATTTTACCTTACGAACAGCCGGATTTATTAAATCTAACGCTACAAGAATTCTTCAAGGAAATTTAAAAGTGCTGAAGTTTTTTAGCTTTGGGAATTTTCACGAAAATTTTCAAAACTGAAAATCTCAGGTGAAAGGAAAAGAAATTTTGGCAAAGCTAATCAGGATGGGTGGACGAGCAATTAACCTGGATACCGTGACTGAAATAAACGGGTTGGAAGGTGATGGCGCGATTACAGTACGATTTAGCGCAACGGGTGAAGATAATAGTTTGATTTTTGAAGCCGAGGAAGCCGAGGCAATTCGTTGGTATTTGCAGCGCCACTCCGACGATGCGCTGGGGCAGTACCGCGAGTACCGCAACGCGCTGGCCCAACGCGAAGCCGCCCGCCGCGACAATAGCTAAAATAACAACCCCACTGTCATGCTGAGGTACGAAGCATCTCCAATTCTCATTAAATAAGGTGCTTGTGACAGACCACAGACCCTTCCTGCGTCAGGGTGACAGGTACAAGACTTGGTGTAATTACAGGTAACATTCTAGCAAAAAGAGGATTCAAAATGCCTAGAGTTGGTAGATTTGTAGCGGCAGGTGCGGGGCTGAGTGCCTTTGCACTTTACCAAAGGCGACGGCAATTCTATGCTAACTGGCTGGGTTTGCCGCCAATGTAGAACGACGTAACCGTCGAGCGAAATATAGCGGTGACTATGCCGGACGGAATTAATCTGATGACTGACCACTACCGGCCCAAAAAAGATGGCACTTTCCCAACTATTCTTATTCGCACTCCTTACGGACGCGGACGCGAGGCCGGGTGACTAGGGTTGGGATTTTTATCGGGCTTTCTAGCCCGGCGCTGCGCCGAACGCGGCTACCATGTGGTAATTCAAGGGGTGCGGGGACGCTTCGATTCGGGCGGCAAGTTCGAGCCGCTGGAAAATGAAGCGGAGGATGGACACGCTACCCTGGACTGGCTCAACTGCCCAATCTGGTGCTACCACAGATGCTATATTTATAGATTTAGAAATTTTTTGCAAAAAATTTCTAAATCTATAAATATAAAATAAAGGAGCGAAGCTGTATCGGCACAGTTTCGCTCTGGTGATAGGAGTAAATGTAGTTGGTAATTAAGGGTGCTGGTTAGTATTTCTAAAGTATGAGGCAAGCAGGCTTTCCAGCAATAAGCGACTTGCCTGAACCAAAAATCAGTTTAACAGATTACTAGCGCGACGGAAACGGCTTAAAGGCCCAAATTTGGGGCGGGGTGGGCCTAATTTTGGTCGGGCTAACCCTTTCGGTTATAAATCATGGCTTCCTGTCGGTTTCGCAGGTGCAATTTAGAGTACAGGTTGTTGATATGGTTCTTAACGGTCTTTTCTTCAATCACCAGTGTTTCGGCAATATCACGATTGCTCTTGCCCTGTTGCACCAGTTCCAGAATTTCGCGTTCCCGGCGGGTCAGAATAGACCCGGCAGTTTCGGGTGCATCGGGAAGAACAGGCGCGATTGCCGTCACCGAACTTAAGGCCGCTTTCAGGATAGGCGGTTGTCCTGCCTTAGTTTTGACCAGTTCGAGCAGCACCGGGGCTAACGAAGGCGTAATCAAAGCGCCACCCTCATAAACCGAGCGTATCGCCGCCGTCAGTTCCGGCAGCGTAAAATGTCCATGAACCAGATAGCCTTTTGCCCCCGCTAGAATTGCCTCCACCAGCGTTTGCGGCTCTTCGCTCCAGGTAGTTATCACAATTTTGGCATCGGGCTGTTCGGCAATAATTCGTTCGGTGGCGCGTACTCCATCGAGCAACGGCATCCGAAAGTCCATCACAATCAAATCAGGCCGCAATTGCTCGGCTAACCGTACCGCTTCCAGTCCGTTCTGGCCTTCCCCGACCACCTCGAAATCGGCTTCTAGGTCCAAAGCACTTTTTAGTCCGGCCCGCATCACAAAATTATCGTCTACAATTATCAGCCGAATTTTAGGGGCAGTTTGGTCAATTTCTTCGTTATCACGAGTTTGGGGCGGCATTGTACTGTTTATCTCCATAGTATACTAAACTGCTTTAGGAGCAAGCGAAGATATATCATGTCCACGTCTCTTAAGTAGCACTGCGGCATGAGCGCGGATTAAAATAAAGCGGTCATGTTGATATAACAACTCATTCAGAACTTTTAATTCATCTTCGGTCAGGGTAGCGCGGCCCTCTTTCTGTTGTTTATAATTTAACTGATTTAATTTCTTGAGTTGCGCGGCAGGTAAGCGACTGCGGGCGGCTTTCCATAAAGCTTTATCACTAAATAAAGTCATGCTCTCTATTTCTTCAGCCAGAGCCAGAGGTAAGCCTTCTTCTGGGGCTGCCGAAGAAACCACCTGTAGCAGTTCATCTTCAATAGTGCGTTGAAACTGCTCGGCTCGCTGCTTGAAATGTTCGTAAATTGGTTGCGGTATGTTTAAGGTTATGGCTTTAGTGTTCATAAAAACAACCCTTAAAGTCTAAATCTGGGTTGACAAGGGTTAAACGACCCTGTCCAAACGAGGTTATCCCTACTGTAACCCGCTATAGTATACCACTTCGCCCGATTGTCTCAAGGCCCATTTTCAGAAGAAAAAAGTAGCAAAGGCCCAAAAAGTTGTTTTTTTGGCGAAATTAAGTATAATCAGCCTATTCTATAGTTCGGTATATTTATCGGATAAAGTGGCTTTTGAGGCTAGAGCATCGCCTCCTGATGGGATTGGAAAAAGTTGGTTTCTTTTAGCAATCGCGCCCTGAAAATAATAGATTGGTTGCGCCAGCATCGGCTGATTGTCATGCCAGTTATTGCAATGACTGAAATAGTAATCTATTTCCTCGATTTTTTAATTAGCACCGATGTACCTGTTACCCAACTTCATGCAATTTCGATTATTCTAGGGGCGATTATTTTTGGCGTGGTCGGAATAATAGTTGTTTCGGTCAGTTCCACCTTACTCTTTTATCTGGCAAATTTCGTGGATAAAGGCCGGGATTTACAGGTAGCGGTAATTCCGGCAGTGCTACTCACCCTGTTTATATTTTTAATGGTTGGGGTCAGTGCGCTGCTGATTATCCGTTTGTTAACCTCGCAAGAACAGAGCAAGCGGGCGCTGGCTGATAAACTACAACAATTGCAGGCCAGTGCTGCCCGCATCGAACTACTGACTGCCGAACGCGAACGCAATCGCCTGGCTCGTGAGTTGCACGACGGGGTAGCCAAAACGCTTTTTGGCATCGAATATGCTGCCGGAGCGCTCGAAAAAATGTTGCCCCATGATACAATCCAGGCCCATCCCGCCCGTCAACAGGCTCATTTCATTCAAGAAATTTGCCGCCACGAAGGGCAAGCGGTGCGTGAAATTATCCTGAACTTGCGCCAGGGCTATGACGAACCACTATACAAGCTGATGCAGGATTATTTGAAGCGCTGGCAACTGGCTTACGGGCAGCCAGTTCATTTTAGTGCCAGTGGCCCAGAAGCTGATTTCTCCCCTTCAGTCGCCTATGAAATTATGGCAATTCTGGAAGAAGCACTCGAAAATGTGCATCGCCACAGCCAGGCCCAGACCGTTTGGGTAGCGGCGCAAACCAGTGACAAACATTATCTTGAGCTTGAAATACGCGATAACGGCATCGGCTTATCGGCAGAATTGCGCGATAGCTTGCAAGCCAGAGGCTACCCTGGCAAACTTAACGGGGTCGAACCACTAATTGATCCAGCAGGCCGTTATCACTTCGGTCTCACTGGCATGATAGAGCGTACTAGCTGGCTCAACGGCGAATTTGAAATGACCTCCGCCCTGGAAGGCGGTCTCAAACTCAAAATCTGTATCCCTTTAGCGAATCAGGGGGAATAGTTATGACTCGTCAGTTATCAGTTGTCAGTCATCAGGTTCAGAGATAAGTTCTACTCATTACTCATTACTCATTACTCATCACTGCTTCAACTGATAACTGATAACTACTTATCGCTCAAAGCCGCCACGCCGGGCAGAACTTTGCCTTCGAGAAATTCGAGGCTGGCCCCGCCGCCAGTGCTAATATGGGTCATTTTGTCGGCTAATCCGGCCTGTTCGACTGCCGCCACGCTATCGCCGCCGCCGATGATAGTTGTACCCTGCACCTCCGCCATCGCCTGAGCCACTCCTTGCGTACCTTTAGCAAAATTGGGCATTTCAAAAACACCCATTGGCCCGTTCCAGATGACCGTTTTGGCCTCTTTCAGGTATTTGGCGTATTCTTTGACCGCTTCCGGGCCAATATCGAGGATACGCCAGCCGACGGGAACCATATCGGGCGTGGTAGTTTGGCGGGTGGCTTCGTTCGAGAAAGCGTCGCCGATAATCAAATCTATCGGCAAAATCAGCTTTGAGCCTTCGGGACGGGCCAGCAAAGCACGCGCTACATCCAATTTATCGTCTTCGACCAGCGAATCGCCAATTTCAAAGCCCTTCGCCTTGAAAAAAGTGTTCGCCATGCCGCCGCCGATAAGCACGTGGTCGGCCTTGCTCAACAGATTTTCGATAACGCCGATTTTATCGGAGACCTTTGCGCCGCCCAGCACCGCCACAAACGGACGCTGCGGGTTGGTCAGCGCGCCGCCCATAATATCAAGCTCTTTTTGCATCAGATAGCCCGCCACGCTAATCGGAATATGTCGGGTTACACCTTCGGTAGAAGCGTGGGCGCGGTGGGCCGTACCAAAAGCGTCGTTGACGAAAATCTCGCCCAATGCGGCTAGTTTCGTCGCTAGTTCGGGGTCGTTCTTTTCGTCGTCCGATTTAAACTTGGGGTCATCAAGCTTCATTTTAGCCGGAAAGCGCACATTTTCCAAAAGTATAACTTCGCCGGGCTGAAGCGCCTGCACCGCCGCTTCCACTTCCGGCCCGGTGCAATCATCCAGCTTTTTGACTGGCTGGCCCAGCAGTTCGGTCAGGCGTGCTGCCACCGGGTTCAGGCGCAAACTCTCGGTCACTCCTTTGGGGCGGCCCAGGTGCGACATAAGAATCAGCTTTGCGCCGTGAGCGAGAAGATATTTAATGGTGGGCAGCGCGGCAACGATACGGGTATCATCGGTTATTGCGCCGCTCTTTTTATCGAGCGGCACATTAAAATCAACCCGTTCGAGTACCCGCTTGCCATTGACCTCAACATCTTCAATGGTTTGCTTGTTCATAGTTGTAATTACTCCGCTGTATCAAACACGCCGCCAACGTGCAAAGCAAGGTCGGCCACGCGGCAGGAATAACCCCACTCATTGTCGTACCAGGAAATAATCTGCACCAAATCATCGCCGATTACCATCGTACTGAGTGCATCCACGATGCTACTGCGTGGGTCGCCCCGATAATCGCTAGAAACGAGTGGTTGGTCTTCATAGCCCAAAATCCCTTCCAAATCGCCGTCTTCGCTGGCAGCTTTGAGAGCGGCGTTGACTTCCTCAACCGTTACTTTGCGCGAAACCTGAACTTTGAAGTCAATGACCGAAACGGTGCTGGTCGGTACGCGAAAGGACATGCCATCGAATTTGCCTTTGAGTTCGGGCAGCACCAATGCTAATGCTTTCGCCGCGCCGGTACTGGTTGGAATAATATTAATGGCCGCAGCACGGGCGCGGCGCAGGTCTTTATGCGGTTGGTCGAGAATGACCTGGTCGTTGGTGTAGCTGTGAATGGTCGTTACCAGACCTTTGACCACCCCAAATTTTTCCAGAATTACTTTGGCAACTGGCGCAAGGCAGTTAGTAGTGCAGCTTGCGTTCGAGATAATGCTATGCTTCTCCGGGTCGTACTGGTCGTGATTGACACCCATCACAATCGTAATATCTTCGCCTTTGGCGGGCGCACTGATAATTACTTTTTTAGCGCCGGCCTGAATATGAGCGCGGGCCTGTTCAGCATCGGTAAACCGCCCGGTAGATTCGATTACCAAATCCACCCCAAGCTTACCCCAGGGTAGCGCGGCGGGGTCGCGTTCAGCCAGCACTTTTAGAGCATAGTCATTGATGGTAATGGAATTGTCGGTAGATTCAATTTCGGCATCGTAAAAACCGTAGTTGCTGTCGTACTGGAGTAGGTAGGCGAGGGTTTTAGGGTCGGTAAGGTCGTTTACCGCCACTACTTCCACATCTTCCTGGTACTCCTCCAGTAGCGCCTTGAAAGTCTGGCGACCTACCCGCCCAAAACCGTTGATACCCACTTTAATCGCCATCGTGTGCGTTCTCCTTTTTCTCGAACTCTCAACAGCCAGTAAGCCCGGTGTTCTGTTCTTTTCTTCTTCTCTATAAATTAGGCAATACAACTTAACTGAGCCAGCAAACACCTCAAAGCAACAAGGTGCATTGGGCCGAATTATAACATAGCCGCCATTACAAATCCATTTTTAGATGTGCCGAGGAATATCCATTTGGGAGGAAGAAAAAAGAATATTAAAGAACCAAAAAAACTGTAGGAAGGCGCTGTGCGCCCAATTTGGTTTTTGTTCAGGCTCACAAATCTAGGGTGCAACCCCATGCACGTCAACTTAAGCCTTTTCCTTGAGATTAGTACTTTGGTGCGACCCGCCCTGGACAACCACTCAATTCCATCAGTAATGGCTTAGGTTGACGCACATGGGGCGCAGCTCTCTCCTACAACGGAAAACCAATTAGCTACCGTAGCGACTGGAATAGCTGCTACGGCAGCGAAAATTCAATTAGTTACAGCAATTCGCCCCGCATCACCGTTACGGCTTGCCCGGCGATGTAGACGCGCTCATCCGTTACCCGCAAGCGCAAAATGCCGCCCCGCGCCGAGACCTGTTTAGCCATTAGTTCGCTTTTATTGAGGCGGGCTTTCCAGTATGGGCCGAGCGAACAGTGAGCCGAGCCAGTTACGGGGTCTTCGTCAATGCCGTGCGAAGGGGCAAAGTAGCGCGAAACAAAGTCCAAGCCTTCTGATTGAGCCTGACTGGTAATAATCATGTCTGAGCCGAGCGTTTTGAGCAGAGCAATATCGGGTTTGAGGCTCTTGACCACCGCTTCCGATTCTAACTCCACCAAGAAATTGCTCCGGCTTTTGCAGACATATTTCGGCGTTACACCTAATACCCGGCTTAGTTCGGGCGGCGCTTCGGTTGCCACTTCGGGCGCTGCCGGAAAATCCAGTTCAATCCAGTCGCCCTGACGCTGGGCGGTTAGCAAGCCGCTCCGGGTATAGAAACGGGCCTGAGCTTCCGGCGCTAAATGTCCGGCTTCCCACAGAACGTGGGCGCTGGCGAGGGTAGCGTGACCGCACAAATCTACTTCAACGGCGGGCGTGAACCAGCGCAAATTGTAGCCATCGTCCTGTGGATACAAAAAGGCGGTTTCCGCCAAGTTCATTTCCAGCGCCACATTTTGCATCCACTCCGCTTCTGCCGGTTCGGACAAAACGCAAATAGCAGCCGGGTTGCCCGCAAACGGTTTGTTGCTAAACGCATCTACTTGAGTAATAAGTAGTGACATTGTTTCCTCCTTAATATATTATATTTTGGATATTGTTGAACCAGCTTACCAGTTTAAGCTTGATTAGTAATCGGCAATTTGGCGTATAAATTCTGGGCTAAATTTAGCGACCAGATGAGCAAATTAAAAAGGAACTCATTGAGATGAGCGAAGATAGCATTTTTGATGTAGTAATAGTTGGGGCAATCGGGATTGACACCAATATTTATCTCTATCCAACTTGATGTTTATTTCCAGCGTTTTAAGTTTAATTCTTGAAAAATTTTCGCGAAAATTTTTCAAGAATTAAACTTAAAATTAAAGAATGAAGGAGAAATTATTATGAGTGAGGAAAAGGAAAACCCAGACCCAATAATAAATATTGTGGGAGAGAAAGTGACATTAGGGCCACTACGCCAGGACTTGTTGCCGCTCTATACGCGCTGGATGAACGATTTTGAAGCGGTCAGAATGTTGGGCATAACTCTGGCACCACTACCAGATGAAACCGAGAAGGAGTGGTACGACAAAACCCGCAATAGTGATGATGGGGTCAATTTTACGATTTATGTACGCGAGACGATGCAGCCTATCGGTACGACTGGGCTAAAAAGTATTAGTTACCGCAACCAGCGCTGCGAGTTCGGCATTATGATAGGCGAAAAAAGCACCTGGAATAAGGGTTACGGCACAGAAACTGCCCGTCTCTTGCTGGACTATGGTTTTAATGTGTTGGGTTTGCATAGTATCAGCCTGACGGTTTTTAGTTCCAACCCACGTGGGATACGCGCTTACGAAAAAGCCGGATACAAAGTAGTCGGGCGCTTGCGCGAATCTATCCGATTAGGTCAGGAATTTTACGATGTAATTTACATGGACTGTCTGGCAAGCGAATTTCCAAAGCCTGAAAGACTGACGACTGATAGGAGAGACGCAGCCTCTATCGGGAGGCCGAATTTGTGAATTATGCCCAATCTTTATTTATTTCGGCGGGATTTTTTGTAAATAAGCCCGGTAGATTTTGGCAAGGTCAATATAGGCCCGGAAACCATCTATGAGGCGCAGTTTTGAACCGTGTATATCGCGCCAACGGTACAGAGGCAGTTCATAGATTTTGGGAGCAACCTCAATCCCTTCGGCTGCCAGCATTTTCTTGAACCGGGCGATAATTTCGACATCAAAGACCCAACGTGAAAGAAAAGGGTCGGCAAAAACTCGTTGCGCTATTGGGCTGACCCGAAATAATTTAGCACCGCATTGTGAGTCATAGATAGGTAAATTCAGCGCAATAGAGACCGCCGTTGCAAAAACGCGCCCGAAATAGTGGCGATAAAACTTGCGCTCGATAGTGCGGCCCAATAGTTGTACTCGTGCGCCAAAAACCATATCTATAGCGGGCTGTGTGTTCAAAATATTGCAGAAACGCGCAATCTCGTCCAGCGGCGTAGCAAGGTCGGCATCCCAAAATCCAATAAAATCGGGCGCTTTCTCAAAAGCGCACATAAAGCCCTGGCGCACCGCTTCGGCTTTGCCGCCGTTGGCGGGCAAATCGAGAATATTCACTTGCGTAAGAGTGGCAGCCGCCCGGATATTTTCTAATAATTGCAAAGTAGTATCGCGACTTCCATCGTTGACAAAGAGAAATTCCAGGCGGTATTCGGGCAACTGAAAATTAATTAGCTGGTCAGTATCAAGCCGGGCGGCTTCATCGTAGCAGGGAATAACAATTATAACGTAGGGCTGGTTGGAATTGGAAATATTTTTGAGGTTGTCAGTCAAAGTGGTCGTTTCCTTCGAATCGTTTAATTGAGTAAGAAATCAGGCTTGCTTTTATTCAACTTGCTGGTTTTTCTTGCGGTAGGCCATTCCCTGAAAAATAGCGATTAGTTCGCCACTATCGCTAGTAACACGTATTACATAAACCCCTAGCGTGGAGTTGAGCGAAACTTCTTTAGCTTCCGCCGTCAGTACCCCGGCAGATACCGCTTTCAGGTAAGAAATATTTACGTTGATAGCCACCGCCACGATACCATGTGAATTGCAGGCGGCAGCAAAAGCCGCGTCCGCCAGCGTAAAAATCGCCCCGCCATGAATAGTATTGTGACTATTGAGATGATGTTCTTGCACCGGCATCCGGGCGGTGGCGTTCCCATCCTGGGCTTCGATAACTTCCACTTCAATATATTTGGCGAATTTGTCGCGGCTCAGAAACTGTTCAAAATTTGGTCTCACTTGAATTTCGGCGCTCCTCTCATTGTGCTAAGTTGCTATACTTATACTTGAATTTGGGCCAATTGGCAAGCGGCAAAAGCGGGAAATTCACCACAGAGACACGGAGAGTTTTAGTGATGAGTGATGAGTGATGAGTGATGAGTGATGAGTAGAATATTTTGGTCAACTGACGGAGCAGCATCCTACAATCCGCCCCGGTCTTGTAAGGAGTTTTGAGTTTTGAGTTTTGAATTTTGAATTTTGAATTTTGAGTTAAAGAACACAGATGAACACAGAGAACCACAGATGAACACAGAGAATTATAAACAGAAGTCTCTTTTTGCGAACTCAAAACTCAAAACTCAAAATTATAAAGTATCTGTGTGCATCTGTGGCTCTCTGTGTTCATCTGTGTTCCGTCTCTAATTCAAAACCCAAAACTTAAAATTATAAAAAATCTGTGTTCATCTGTGCTAATCCGTGTTCATCTGTGTTCCTTCCCAAAATCGAGTTTGCAAAAAGTGGAGGGGTGTGTTATGATGAATTGTGCCTGAGAAGTGAAGATTTTTCAGGAGCAAATCCCGGTACAAAGAATGAATCAGGTCGGGGCGTAGCGCAGCCCGGTAGCGCGCATCGTTCGGGACGATGAGGCCGGAGGTTCGAATCCTCTCGCCCCGATTATTTACTTCATTCTAAATCATGGTTGGAAGATTTTAAACATTTAAATAGGAAGAGCAAATCCCGGATTTGCCCTTCCTATTTAGTTTCTCCACTATTCTGCCGGATTTACTACTGCCTTTGTTTCGGTAACTTTGCCAGTATAGCGTAGCGCTTGACCATAGAACAGCACCGAAATTGATAAAATCAAGGCCGAAGTTGCCAGTGCCGCCGGAATTGAAACCAACGTGCCGATAAGCCCCAGCAGTGGCCCACAGACAAATTGCCCCAATGCGTCAACCTGTGAATACATCGAAAGCACCGTGGCGCGTACCTTCGAGTCGAGGTTCTGGTTAAGCCAGGTATCGCCGATGGGATGGTTGATATTGCGGAAGATTGAAATGGCCCAGAGCGCCACCACTGCCAGATAAAAATTAGTTACCAGCGCAAAGGCTAAAATGCTGACCGACAGCAGCGCTTGAATAATCATCAGGGTTCGCACTACTGCCCTTGATTGGCTCAAGTCTATGCGCTTTATAACGATTGCCAGCACCACAAAGTTCAGCACCCTTCCGGCAAGCCCGATAATTGCAAACCAGATGACCGGGCTAAAGAATGGCACGCTCAAATCCCGGATGAAGTGCGCCTCCCATAATCGGTCAAAGCCTTCGCTGTACGCGCCAAAGATAAACCCAACCGCGATAATGGTCAGGGCAAGCGGTCTGGTTCGCATCACCTTTACCCCTTGCCGCAGCGTATGTCCCATTACCTGCCAGTTGTTGCGGTCTTCGCGGGGAACCGGGTGGAAGCCAGTTTCAGGCATGGCTATCACCATAAAAATACTTAACCCGATCAGGCCCAGCCCGCCTAACCAGATTGGTAAATTTAGCTGGAGTGTCGCCAACCCCGCCCCCGCGATAACTCCGACGATTCCCGTGATTTGCCCTATTTGCGAAGCGCGCACAAAGACCCTGCCTACTTCGGTCTCGCCTACCTCGTCGGTAATCCAGGCCGATAGCGCGCCACTGACGAAGGTATAGCCCAGGCCACATATTACCTGTGCGGCGATTACTGCGCCGAAGAGCGGTACGAACCCTTCCAGCATAAAGCCCACGCCCCACAACGCTGGGCCAATAATCGCCGAAAGGCGGCGACTATAACTATCGGCGACCACCCCGGTTGGTATCTCGAACAGGAAAATAGTTAGTTCCAGCGCAGTGCCGACCAAGACCAGTTGCAAGGGGTTGAGGTTGACTTGCTGCACGTAGTAGACCGCCAGCGCGGTGAAAATCATATTCTGAAAAAGCGCCGTGATAGCGCTGATAACATAGTAAACTGCCTTAGCACTCAATCGAGGCAAAGTAACCTGCTTTCTTTAAACACTACCTTTGCACTTTTGCATATTTTGAACTCAGCTTTTGGGCTAGAAATAGTCTTTTCTAAGCTCAAAGTGCAAAGATAGTGCTTTAAAGTAGTCCAGCCCAAAGTTACCACTTTATTTGCGGCAAACTCTAACGACCAGAATTAAATTAAACCAATTTACAGGCTTACGACCCAGGTGCTAAATCGGCGCGAGGAAAAATGCGCCATTATTAGGAATAAAGCGGATTAAATGTCAGCTTTAGTAGAGGGTTAGATTCTAAAATCTAGCAGACAAAAGCTAAAATCCCACAGCCCTGGTCATAAGCGAAATTCCGATATTATTGTGGCTGTAGATTGTAACTTTCATCTTTTTCTCCTTGTAAAAAAATTAATAATTGGTAGCTAAAGAACCACCTGCGCTAACTTTAGCAATTCTAGCCAAAACTGTCAATTGGTCTTTAGACTAATTAAATATTCCAGGGCGAACTTTCATCACGTGCCAGCTTCAAGCTTAAACTCTTAGCTTAACGCGCATGGGGTAAAGGCGATGAGCCAATACCAAATTACCCCTTCCCAAATAGACGCTCTCCGAGAGACATTGTTCACTCTTCTTTCTTGTCCTTCTGCGGTAAGCCGCGCACACCCTCCCACCGTTGAAAGAGATTTAAGTCGGGTTCAAGCTCAAGGTCAAGCTGGTCGAGGACGCGCCCGACGGTATGATTAATAATATCATCGAGGCTTTGAGGGCGGTGATAGAAAGCTGGGACGGGCGGCATGATGATTGCGCCGTTTTCGGCGGCCTGTACCATCAAGCGCAGATGGCCGATATGTAGCGGCGTTTCGCGCAAAAGCAAGATGAGCTTGCGGCGCTCCTTCAAAGCTACATCGGCGGCTCGTACCACCAGATTTTCGCAGTAACTATTGGCAATGCCCGAAAGCGTCTTGATGCTACAGGGTGCGATAATCATTCCGGCGGTGCGGAACGAGCCACTACTGATAGCCGCACCAATCTCGCGGTCGCTATAAACCACGTCCGCCAGCTTTTCTACCTCTTTTACCGAAAAATCTGTTTCATAGATGATAGTCTGTTTGCCCGGCTTGCTAATCACCAGATGTGTTTCTACTACGGCGACAGGCCGCAAGATTTCCAAAAGGCGAATACCATAAATCGCGCCAGTCGAGCCGGTTATCGCCACCACAATTCGTTTCATCAGAGCGCTAACTTTCTAAAATTGCTGCAAACATTGAATAAACTGCCCGGTGAATATATCATTCCCGCTTTCAGGCTGCAAAAATGAACGAAAAAGGCCCAAAATGCGGTTTAGTTTTTTAAAATTCCCTCTATATTCCCCGTTCCGAAATAGTACACGGCATTTTTTATGCTATTATTTATTTGTAGAAGCTTGGACTAACCTAAAAAAGCTTCAAAAAACATTGGAAATATTTAGGTAAATCAGGATAGAAAGCGCTATACTGCCAGCCATTGAATCGAACGTGGCGAGGTCGGTTGGCAGAAAAAGGAGTTAAGCAAGTGGACTACAAACAGCGTGACGAATTTATTACCCAGGTTTTATCAACTATCGAAGAAGCCGAAGTTTTGACCATCTTTTTCCCCAATCTGGCAAAGGCTTTGATTGTGGATGTACGACGTAATTTTGAAGAAGGCCCGATGGTGCGGGTAGTCAATCAGGTTAATTCGATGGAAGAGCGCATGTCGAATATCGAAAAGATGCGACCAGGGTTGGGCCGGGTACGCAGCATTGCCGGTATTCCCTGGACTAAATCGGTTCGGACCCTGAAAGAAAACGAAGTGGTAGACCGCTTGCAGGCTCGCTTGATTAACGCTGGTCTTCATCACGATGAGGCGATTGAGCTATGCGAAGATGCCTTTCGCCGCTTGAAAGAAGTCGAGTACGCCCAGTGGGTAGACCTGATTAAAGGTCAGAACCCGCTTTACAAAGTTATTTGGGAGCATAGCAACAAGCTTTCCTAGTCCTTGTCGAAGGTAGCGTTTATAACTGAACCTTCATCCTTATCTATCCATCCTTCATCCTTACTTTAGGGAAGGTTACTTCTGACATAATTAACCTGCCAACCCTTCTGTTTCATCGCTGATTGCGGTATCTTATTATAAGATGCCGCATTTTAATTACTTTTAATTTTTTTCCTAGAAACTGCCTCATAATGCCGTAGGGGTTCAATTCATTAAACCCAATTAGAATTGATGAATCGAACCTAATTGGGCTTGATGAATCAAGCCCCTACCTGTTTTAGAGATTTTAAGGCTCGGCAAAAGTACCAAATATTAAGTACTAACCGTTTTGCATAAAGTCAGTACCAAAGTTTGTGGCTTGTATAATCGCTCTATGCTAAACTAACTGTGGTAATCTCTTGTAATTATTTTATATTTTTTGCCGCAAGGCATACCGATTGAGGGTCACTATGTTTAAACTAATACTACCAATACTTTTAACCGTCCTAACCTTGCAGGTGGTGGCTGAACGCCAGACTGGTTCACTTATTCCTGGAAAATCGCTTGAAGTGGTAAAAAACCGCAAGCTGGAATTGACCGCCGAGGCTTTACCAGACCAGCGCTTCTCAATTGCCGTGATTTATACGCAACAACCCGCCCAACTTAGCCCTGCCCTTACCAACGACGATTGGAACGATTTACCCACCTTTGAACCGATTATGCTGGACTAACACGAAGCAAATTCACCACAGAGGCACGGAGACACGGAGATAATTATAAAAAAAGCTCGGAGAATTATTCTTCGAGCTTTTTAACTTAAATTTCTTTGCGTCCTTTGCGTCTTGGCGGTTAAAAATTTCTTAAACCGCTACGAGAGTCGGGGCGTATTTCAGGATGCGGAGCGCTTCCAGCCTTAATACTTCCGGGATGAGTGTCATGTAGGTATCGCAGTAAGGCGAACGAGTGTCGTAACGCCCGAAAGCGCGATGCGTTACCAGGGGGCAACCTCCGGCGCAGACATAGCGCCACTTACAATCGGCGCAACCCTTCTTCTGCTCGGTTGGCACATTGCGTAATTCGCCGCCCCGAATAATTTTTAGCGGGTCGCCTTCGCCGATTTTCCCGGCGGGGCGGTGCATCAACATCTGGCAACTGGCAATTTCCCCGGTGTGCTTGACTACCACGTAATTCACGCCCGCGCCGCAAGCATGGCGGTGCGGTGCATCGAGTTGCACCCGGTCAAGAATAGCGCCCATCAAACTGTAGTTCGGCAAATCGGTTTCAATCATAGCGTAGGCGCGGAGCAAGCCCGCGATTAGTTCAGGATTGTCCACCACCAATCCATCGTTTGCCAGTGGATTATCGCGAAAGAAATTGAGGTTAAAGGGCGCTTTGTGAGCCAATAAATATTCAAAAAGCTGGGGCAATTGCTCTAAGTTCTGGGCTGTAACCACCACCGAAACATTAAACGGAATCTCGTATTCCTGCAATAGCCGCAAACCGCGCTCCACTTTCTCGAAACTGCCCCGTCCATTGACGAAGGGGCGCTGCTTATCGTTGACTGCGCCCAGCCCGTCCAGCGAAATTGCGACCTGGAAGCCGTGTTGTTTGAGCAAGCGGGCCTTTTCGGGCGTAAGCGGCGTGCCGTTGCTGAGAATAATTGGCTGGATGACCAGCTCAGTTCCTCTAGTTTTTTCCAGCGCATAATAATAAAGTTCTTCGACCAGAGGCCATTCTAAAAGCGCTTCGCCGCCTGCAAATTTCAAAGATATTTCGCGCATACCCTGTTGCAGCGCCGATTCGAGCAAGCTATCCAGCACCTTGCGCCCTAGTTCGGGGGTCATTACTTCGCTGGTTTTGCCCAAATAGCAGTAGGTGCAGCGCAAATTGCACTGGTTGGTGACGTGTAGCCAGATGCCAAGCTTGCGCGATGGCTCGATGTGCGGCATCGGTTTTTGGCTACCCAGGTAGATTAGCGCCTGCCGTTCAAAGGTAGCGACTAAATTTACCAAATCCTGAAAATCGGCGGCTGGGTCAGCTTCTAACAATCGTGTATAGACCTGATTTAGATTGCGCTGCCCGTCAAATTCGGCAAAGACGCGCCCGGCTACTTCGTTCAGCACCGTTACGCCCGCATCGGATTCGGCGTTATACAAACACAAAGTTTGATTTAATTCATTTTGATTTAATTCATAACGATATAGCTGGGGAAATGGGGTAGGCTGGGAATGTTCATCAATCTGAACGGCAGAAAGGGTGGTCGAGGTTTGCTTGCTCAGACCACCCTCACAGGCGCAATCACATTGAAATTGTTGGGCCGACGTTGGTACTATCAAATCCCGGCTCGATAGTACCTGGCTACTTTTTAAGTTAAACAAGAGTCCCTGATTCCTTTCTCTAGCACCCTTCTTCGAACTTATCTAACCGACCTGGGCCAGTGGGATAAACCGCTGTGGCGGGTGGTGAGCCATGCGGGGCGTGGCGGCGGGAGTGGTGTTGCTGTGCAGACATTCTTCCAACTCCTTTAAGCCTTGTTCAAGTTCATGTCGTTTGCGGTTTGCCAGTTCCGGGTCGCTAAGGGCCAGACTATCTATTGCCACCATCGAATTGGTGAGGTGCTGCCAGCGACGACTGAGTGAAGCGTAAACCTCTTCCTGGCGGCTGAGATAATTAATCAGGCTGCGTTGTGCCTGCAACAGTTCGCGGATTTTCAAATCAGCTTCCAGGTCTGTTAACATGACGATTAACTCCTCAAAAGTACTCTGTTTTGCTTGCTGCCCCATCCGGCTGTCTCTGAGCCATTCACGAATCTTTTCCAGGCGGGCCGGAAGGTTACTAAAAAGCCGTTCACCGCTCAGGTGATTCGAGAAAAGATCACAGCGCTGTTTCAGATGATGCAATCGTTCTTCAATATAATTAAACTTCCAGGTGAGTAAAGTAAGCTGAGTAGTGGATTGTGTTTTTACCAGCGTAACTGGTTGCATTTGCGTTCCCCGCTTGGTTTGAGCCTCTTTAGCATCAGGCTTTATCAAAATAGTTTAACCCGCCAATTATTTATTCCTTTGGCCTGACTTTATTTTAGCTCAAACCTTCCGGCTAGGGTTGACCCGCCTACGCCAGTTTATTGACATAGGTTTGACACCTAAATGAGATATTAAGCCTGAAAAATTTTTGCAAAAATTTTTCAGGCTTAACAAAAAACAGGAAACAGCAAGAGTGGTGGGTGTGCCAGATTATTAGTATTGAAAATGAAATGAACTTTAGCCTTACAATTTGAAGTTTTTTTTGCAAAAAAACTTCAAATTGTAAGGCTAACTGCGGCGAGAATATCCGACACTGTCGGGCGGTCAGATTGGTCGTTGCCAACATGGGATAAAGTGAGGCGGTTTTGCTGGTTGATTACAAAATTGCCGCCGCGCTGCAAGGGGTCTTCGGTGGGCGAAACAACTGGCTTGCCCTGCGCCCGCCACCGGGCATACTGGCGTAAAATTTTGCGGCTGTAAACTTCTTCCGGCTTGTTTTGGCCCAGGCCATAAGCGTGATAGACTTTCAGGGCGGGGTCGGCTACAAAAGCGGTGCGGATAAAAGGATAATCGGGCAGGCTAAAGCCTTGCTCGGTATACCAGGGGGCTAGAAAACTTGTCTGAAAATGGGGAACCCACTTTTTGAGGCGGGCTAAAGGCGCGAACGACAAGACCAGCAACCGGGCATCCAGCCTTGTCAGTTCAGCCAGTACATCGGGCTGGTGCAACTGCACCAGATGTTCCGCTCAGTAAATTCAGGCCAGATGGCGCATAAAAATCAGGGCCAGCGGTTTTAGGTAATTTTCCAATGTTATTAAGTTACCCTCAATCGAGGGCAAAGCAAAGGTCGGGGAAATTTCCCCGACCTCTGGCTTCCGTAAATTTATATCGGACGATTCAGTCTCGTTCATTTTTGGTGGGATGAAGGTTAACTAGCTGGTTTAGTAATCCGGGTAAGTTAAAAGGAAAAAACAATCCTTACCGCCAACCATCGCCGCGCATTTCGTTTCCTCTACCTGACAGCGTTTCCCGGTCAACTCGAAAAGTAGCTGTTTGTACAGACCAGGAATATTTACGCAGACTGGAGCTTGGGCCTGAGAATAAGCAGTACAGTAAATACAATCGTGATAGACAATTACCAGGCTGGTACGAGTTGCGCCCATTATAGTTTCTACCTTCCCGCCAAGCGCCAGATAATGTAGTTCACCAATAGTTTCAACCAGACGCACAATCCTATCTGGAGAAGCTGCAAGCTCTACACTTTTAGCCTGAAGCTGTGGCAAAGTAGCCATAACGTGACCAAAATTTCGGCCCAAATTGGTAAAGAACAAATTAAAAACCACCGGGCCTACCAATTCACGCACTAACCCCATCAAAGTGATTAATTGCTTACCCGTTGCGACGGTCTGGAGGGTAGCTGCCGGATATTTTTGACTAAATTGGCCTAGCCCGGATTGTTCTAAAAGTCCGCTATATTGCTGCCCCGTTATTCTACGAAGCCCCGCTAATACTCCGCGCAGGTATAATCCGCTGACGTTAAAATTGTTAGCCTGCATTTATTTACTTCTGACTTAAATGTCGTCCTGGTCGGTGTCCTCAGCCAGTTCTTCGGAGAAGCTATCTACTTCTTCGTCTTCGCCTTCGTCATCGGAAGGCTCTAAACCTTCGCCCTCGTCGGCTCCTTCTTCATCTTCATCAAAGCCATAGCGCATAACCGCACTATCCTTGATGTAAGCCCGGTAGCCAGTGGCGGCGGTTTTTGGCGGAAAGGAAAGCCGACCTCGCATAGCGGGCGCTTGAAAAGTTTCGCGAATAATAATTTTGAGATGGCGGTCGGTCACGCTGGTTACTCTGGCATCGTAGCGGTTGCCCGCTTCGATCAGACGAATCAGGCGCAAAGCCAGCTTCGACTCCACCCGGCCCAACACTTCGCCATCTTCGTTTTTGACTAATAAAGTCTGGCTCTTGCCCTCTACTGACAGCGTAACCGGGTCGCTGGCGGTCAATTTTGCCAATACCGCTACTGGCGCAATATTGACCAGCGTCGTTACGCCCGTTTTACCGGTCTCCTCGATAAACGCGCTGGGCGCAATCGCCGATTTTTCGCGGGCGTGGACTGGCGAGGTGGCGGTGCTAACCCCGGTTGCCCCGGCCACATTAATTGCCTGGGCCAGGCGTTGCAAATTCTTTTGGGCAATCGTATTGCCTGGGTCGTTTTTGACTGCCTGCTCGTAAGCTTCTTTGGCTTCGGCAAAGCGCTTTAGTTCCAGATAAGCTTTGCCGAGCCGGTTTAACGTCTCGGAGTCGTCCGGGAAAATACCCAGCAATTCCTTGTTAATCTGGACTGCTTCTTCCCAGCGCCCGGCGGCAGCCATCCGAATCGCGGCATCCGACTTCTGACGTTTAATCCGATTTTTTTCATCCGGCTGATATTGGGTCAACGCACTTTCTCCCTGTTGGCTGTTCCAACCTTACAACCTCTTTGCATAAATCGGTAGGGGTTCAATGAATTGAACCCAATCGGGCCTGATAAATCAAGCCCCTACCAGTTTTGAAACAGGTCTTTGTATTACGCACACCTGAGAATTTTAGTTTCGGTTTATCAGTGTCAGCGAAATAGGCTGACCTGCTTTACCAATTTTACTACTACCAGCATCCACAACTGGTTGGAAAGTCTGCAAAGGTTTCGCCTCGGGTATCGGCGGTGTCCCGGCTACCCGGCCTGACAACGACCAGGGGCCAGCCCGTTCGATGGTAATATCTACCAGCTTCCCTTTCCAGTCAATTCCATCGTATTCCGGCCCGGTGGGACTATCAAAGAAGACTGGCTTGTTAGTACGGCTACGGCCCTTCCACTTGCCTTTTTCGCGCCCTTCCACCAAAATTTCCAGTTCTTGACCTACTATCGGGGTGGTGTAGGAACGGGCGATACCCTCTTGCAAATGTTCGATTGCTTGCAAACGCTCGCGTTTTACTTCGAGTGGAACATTATCTACCATTTCTTGTGCCAACGTTCCGGGGCGGGGCGAATAGGCCGCCACATGTACCTCATTAAAGCGCATCCGTTCCAATAGTTCGTAGGTATGGCGGAATTGCTCATCGGTCTCGCCGGGGAAGCCGACAATAATATCGGTTGAAAGCGCGACGTTGGGAACGGTCTGGCGCACCGAAGCAGCCAGCTTTTCGTAAAACGCGACAGTGTAGGGGCGTTTCATCGCCTTCAGAATCGCGTCGTCTCCGGCCTGTACCGGCAAATTAAAATATTCGCAAACTTTGGGCAAATCGGCAACCGCTTTAATCATTTTGTAGCTCATCATTTTGGGATGGCTGGTTAAAAAGCGGATGCGCCATAGTCCTTCGATTTCGTGGACGGCGTGTAGCAAATCCGCTAAATCGGGGCGGCCCAGCAAATCATGACCGTAAGCATCTACCGTCTGGCCCAGCAAAGTGACCTCGCGTACCCCGCGCCGCACATAGCCCTTAATTTCGTCTACAATCTCCTGCATTGGGCGACTTTGTTCCTTGCCGCGCCGCAGTGGGACTATACAATAAGAGCAGGTGTAATTGCAACCATGAATAACCGACACAAAAGCAGTTACGCCAATTTTTTGTTGAATCGAGCCTGTTCCGGGCAAGGCGGGCTGTTCGCTCCGCTCCGGCAAAATTTCGACCAGCCGTTCGGGGTCGAGGGTATCGAAGAATAAATCAACCTGGGGAAAGCGTTTGTACAGGGCGGCTTTGCCCGCATCGTTAGGCGGCACCATGCAGCCAGTCATGGCAATTACCAGATTGGGATTATTCTTTTTAAGTGGCACCAGCGACCCAAGTTTACCCTGCGCGCTATCCTCGGCCCGTTGCCGCACACTACAGGTGTTAAGCAAAACCACATCGGCCTGGGCCAGTTCGTCGGTATAAGTGTAGCCAGTTTGCTCCAACGCATTGCCAATCCGAATCGAGTCGGCCTGGTTCATCTGGCAACCGATAGTCCATACATGGTACTGTTTCATCTTTATTAGTCCGCGTTTTACTTCCTGAAATCTATCCCTTTTATATTTTAGTTTGATTCAATTGAGTTAAATTAATCCAATTAAAATCAGAGACAAATCCCCTTTTTACCTTAAATTTTTCGTGGGGTATTATACGTCAAACCGCTTCCTATTACAAGCCTCTGACCGAGGTATTATACGCCTAATTGAGTTTATTTGTATCGCTTTTCCAGCGTCGCGTTGTGTGATTCAGCACATTGCGTGCGATGTGTTAGTATTGTACACTATAGTAGATTTGTGTAGGGTAGCTTTGGCAAGTATTTGTAAATATCGGGTCTATCGGACACGCTAGGAAAAAGTAAAATAATGGCAAACGTGGGAGAGTATAATTTATGTATTACCGCCCGCCACGATGGATTCGCGGTGAGGGCGGAAGATGTTTCTCGCCTGATAGATTTTCTCGACACTAAGATGTATTTGGATGGGCCTGACCGGGACTATTCGCGTTTAGTGGTAAATTCGCACCGCGAAGCTAAAATGTGGCTGCCCTATGTGCGAATAGACCCGGATGAGCCGCTCGAATTTTTACGCCGCCGCCATGTTCATGTGTTACATTCACCCGCCGCGTCCGAAGAAAACTTTAGAAACTTTAGTGAACTCCTGGTCAAAATTGATAATTTAATGCCCCGCGATATGCCTTTTGTAGCTTCGCTCGGTTTTGCCAGTCGCAAATTGCGTGAACTGATTTATTGTCCTGTGCCGCGTCAACACCAAAGCTGGATTGACCATATGACAGTTCATGTTTTACAGGGCTACCATCCTATCTGGAAGCGCGTCTGGAATGACCATAGCGGGCAGAAGGAGTGGCAATTGCTGGCGGTCAAAGCTTTTATTTTAATGATTAGTTGCAAAGTTAATTCGCGCCTTGAGTATTTGACCATCGAAGAATTTATCGAAACTTTGCGTCTTAAAGTTGAATTTGCCCATTTTTTGGGTGCTATCGGTAGTATTATCGGCACCAAAGATTTCGAGCTACTCGGCGGCGCGACAGAGTAATGAACTGGAACATAACGCAAGCTTTACGAGATTGCTCTAAACGGGTTAGCTTAAACCGTTGCTTCTAAACGTCGCTGGTCTGATAAATAGTGCTGAACTAGAAACCATTTTAAAGGTGGCTATCAAACTCAAAACTTAACTTTGCTTTGAGCTTAGTAAGGGAACTTTAAAAGAGTTTCCAGAATAGAGGCGAAGAAATAAATGCATTCTTATGAAGTGAAATACCGCCAAAAAATGAATTGTTTTCGAGATCAGCTCTGGAATCAATTAACTATAATTCCAACGCTAGATTTAGACCTCCAAAAAGCAGTTTTATCTTACCTCATAGAGTTGGCTTGTCAGAGTCAAAATGATATTAATATAGAAATAGGACGACAAGCTTTACTGAATATACCTCGGCAGTGGCTCTTGAGCCATATCGAATCAATCACCGAACCACTATACAAACTAGAAGATTCATGGGAATATCGAAGATTACTTGAACTTTACTGGCTGTTAAACAAAGAGCTTGCAAGAAAGCTTGCAGTGCAAGGATTGAATAATCGTAATCTTGATATTGAAGAAGCTGCAAAGGATTTCCTTGAAAATTTAACTCAAGCTAATTAATTCTATTAGGTGAGTGGAGCAAGTGGTATGGTCATTGGCGGGACATTTGCAGCAGCTTGCTTTTAGAGAGCAACATTGACGGGGTTTATATTAAAATACCTGCTTACCCTCGGTAAGCAGGTATATATCCTAAAAGTTTGAGGCTCTGACCAGCACTCCAAATATTGTAACTCAAAACTCAAAACTCAAAACTACTAGCAGCAGCCCCATTCTTTAATGAGCTTCATACCGTCTTCACCGACGTTGTGTTTCTGGCAATCGCGTAGCGCGCTGTAGATACCGCGTAAGGCCAGTTGAGTTTTCCAGGCTTCATCAACGCGGGGTTTGGCATCCAGCCAGTACTGGCGCAGCCGCAGGAAGCGTTCCAGCCGTAGCAAAAAGAAAAGTTGCGCGGATTCATATCGGCCCAGTTTATCGCGCTCTAGCCGTGAATTGGTAGCATCATCTACCGGGCTGGTGTTAAAACTAAGTGGGCTGAGGTTATTGTATTCACCCTTATAAATTGGAGTCGGCTCATAATAGCCGATAGGTGCTACTGATGTATCAGTCCGAATTTCGGTATCTACTGAAGTATTATTGACAGCCGCTGCCGCCCCGGATACTGATGGCCTGAAGAAGCCCAGAAACGTACCGGGCGTTGGTACTTTGGAACGATTCTCAGGCTCATTTGCCTTGTAGCCAGCCTCGCTACTATTCTTAGCATTGAAATTGAAAGCGTCCATGTCTATCTATCCTTTCAAAGTCCTCAAACTTTTAGTTTTCGCCAAATAATAAGCCCTGTTACATAGAGCTTCATTCCTGTTGTTATATTTTGGAAAACAATACCTTGTTTTGAGATTGTTCGGTTTTTCATTTACTAATGCCGAACCCTCTCTGCTTCTTTATTATTACAATATGTGTGCCAGCAATGGCCTGAAGACTTCCGATTTATTTCTCTTCTGCTAATCAGTTTTGGAACTGGTAGAGGTTCGAGGGTCGAACTCAATTGGGCTTGACCTTTCAAACCCCTAGCAGTTTTGAAAGTGGCTCTAATTATCTGGCTCAATTTTGTTAAAAGAGTTAAAATCTGGTTGGCGAAACTAAATCTTGTGCAAAAGGTTAAATTTATGCTTGAAAATTCTTCGGTTGCTCTTACCCTGCTCTTGCTTACTTTTGAAGCTGAGGCAATTACTAGCGACAGCCAATTTCAAACGGTGCAAACTTCTTCATCCTTGAATCAGGCCGATTACACTAATCTGGTGGACACGATTGTTATGGCGCACGGCGGTTTTATTTTTGACCGCCCCAACCAAAAGACTTTTCGAGTGGCTTTTCTTTCGCCCGAACAGGCGCTGACTGGTCTACTCGCTTTGCAACAAGAATTTCAGATGGAGGAATGGCGCAAAAGTGGCCTGACAATCCAGGTAAAGCTGGCTTTTGACCTGGCTTCGGCCAATTACCCGAACGCCATCCCATCTTTTGCCCTGGATACCGACCTAAGCCGTATCAGCGACAGTAGCGAAAATGAGAGTCAGTTGCTAAGATTGCTACTGAGCAAAAATAAAGCGCGGCATCCTTACCTGCCCGCCAAAAGAGAAATAGGCTTGAACGCTTTTCTGCATGGTCGGGATAAACCTTCTCAGCGCTGGCTCGAAAATAGTTTGCGGTTCGCCTCGCAATCGGGCGACACTATCAATCAGGCTCTCACCCTGAGTTTGCTGGCGCTGCTAAAGCTCAAGCAGCAACAACCCGAAGCGGCCCATCATTTAGCCGAAGAAAGCCTGGCGATTTGCCGCCGAATGCAGAATAAAGCTACCTGGTGGCTTATTTTGCTGGTGCTGGCGAAAATAGCCCGGCTCGAAGGTAAACCCGATAAAGCCGATGAATTGTATCGCCAGAGCCAAACTTTGCGGCAAGAGCTTCAAACTATTCACAAACAACTTGACTTGTTGAGCCGGGTAGGTAAAGTGGCCCGATTTCGGGGCGATAACACGGTAGCGTTTGCCCTGTTTGAAAAAAGTTTGTTTCTGGCCCGGTCAACTGGCGATAAACTGGCGCAGGCTGCCGCTTTGAGCAATCTGTCCGAGACCGCTTTTGTCCGGCGCACCTACGAAAAAGGCTACGCCCTGTTGGATGAAGGTATTGCCTTACTCCGGCAACCCGATAATGAACCAGCTACTGCGGCTTTGCTGGGTGGAGCAGCTTTTTTGCTTTCTTATCTGGGTGAGGCAGAATCGGCCCGGCTTTTGCTTGAGGAAGGCTTGAACTTGAGCCGGGCTTTGGGGCAGAAAATAATAGTTGCCAGTCTGCTGCTGGGTCTTGCCGGATTGGAACACGCTCAAAATAAACTGGATGTGGCGCTGGCGCATTACAAAGAAGTAGTAGGTTTGTCCTGGCTTACTGTTGACCCGCTCAACCTGGCCCATGCGCTCTGGGGAATGGGAGAAATTGCCCTGAAGCAAAATCAGCTTCCTCGCGCCCGGCAGCTTTTAAGAAAGAGTTTTTCTATCAGCCTGCTCAGTGCCAATTTGCCCGTTCAGGCGCTTTGCCTCGAAAGTCTGGCTGAATTGTGGGCGGTGCAGGGTCGTCCGCGTCGGGCTGCGTTGTTTTTTGGGGCGGCGACGGCTTTGCACGAAAAGTTTGAATTAACTTCGCTTCCCTTGCATCTTACCCAAGCCGCTCACGAAGAAAAGCTGACAATGCTGCGCGCCCAGTTGGGAGACCGCTTGCTCCAAAAAATATTCGACAAAGGAAAATCGCTGACACCTCAACAGGTCTTCAAGCGTTACCAGGAAACGAATTTTAAACTTAGCCGCAAATCCAGCCAATCGGGTCAGTCGGTGGATTTGTCCGCCAATCTACCCACGCTTGAGGGTGAGATGAGCGATTATCAGGTTGCTCTAAGTTTACGCGAACTGGAAGTATTAAATCTGGTAGCAATGGGTCTGACGAACGCCCAAATCGCCCACCGCCTCAAGTTGAGTACTTACACCATCGGCAGTTATTTGCGTACGATTTACAATAAACTGGGAGTCAACTCGCGTACTGCCGCCGCCAGCTATGCCTTCAAATATCAGATGAAGCCCCCTTCACCCTCGGCCTAGCCGCGAATTTTCGCTATTTCAAAAAATACCCTAACTTGAGGGTATTTTGAATCTGCCCTTCTATGCTATTTTTTCATCAGAAAAAGTAATTGATTTGGCTTATGCTAAAGGAGTAAATTATGAGCAGCGAAACTATCGAAAATCCAATTCTTGCCTCTGTTGGTACGGTTGGGCGCGTAGTGCAGATAACCGGGCCAGTAATAGACCTGGAATTTCCGCCAGATGCTCTTCCCGAAATTTATAATGCGATAGAAATTAGCCTTGAGGGGCAGACCGAACCACTGGTCGCCGAAGTGCAGCAGCACCTGGGTAACGATTGGGTGCGGGCTATTGCTATGGGCAGTACCGATGGGCTGGCACGCGGCGTGAAAGCGGTGGATACCGGGCAACCGATAGCAGTGCCGGTGGGCGAAGCGACGTTGGGCCGTATTTTCGATGTCTTGGGCCATACAATTGACCTCAAAGGCCCGGTTATAACTCCTCAACTCTATCCGATTCATCGCGATACGCCGACCTTTGCCGATCAGTCTTCGCAGGCCGAAATTTTTGCAACCGGGCTGAAAGTAATTGATTTGATTGCCCCTTTTTCTAAAGGCGGCAAGGTCGGCGTATTTGGCGGGGCTGGCACTGGCAAAACCGTGATTATTATGGAACTGATTAACAATGTGGCTCAGGAACACGGGGGCTATTCGGTTTTTGCTGGCGTGGGTGAGCGCACTCGCGAAGGCAATGAACTTTATCATTCGATGACCGAAAGCGGCGTGATGGACAAAACCGTAATGGTGTTTGGGCAGATGAACGAACCGCCCGGCGCTCGGTTGCGGGTAGCTCTGACTGGCCTGACGATGGCGGAATATTTTCGGGACGAAAAAGGCACAGACGTGTTACTATTTATTGATAATATTTTCCGCTTTGTCCAGGCTGGTTCGGAGGTATCTTCGCTATTGGGCCGGATGCCTAGCGCGGTGGGCTACCAACCGACCCTGGCAAGCGAAATGGGTCTGTTACAAGAGCGAATTACTTCGACTAAAAAAGGCTCGATTACCTCGGTGCAAGCCGTTTTTGTACCTGCCGATGATTATACCGACCCAGCTCCAGCGACGGTTTTCGCCCACCTTGATGCTACTATTTCGTTGGAACGCCGCATCGCCGAGCAGGGAATTTTCCCGGCGGTAGACCCGCTTTCTTCGACCAGCCGTATTCTTGACCCCAAGATTGTAGGGGAGGAACATTACGAAGTAGCGCGGACGGCGCAACGCACTTTGCAAAAATACCGCGATTTGCAAGATATTATTGCTATTCTGGGTGTAGACGAATTGAGTGAAGATGACCGCCTGACCGTATCGCGCGCCCGCAAAATCGAGCGCTTCTTCAGCCAGCCGATGTTCGTAGCCGAGCAGTTTACCGGGCAGGGCGGCGTTTTTTGCACGGTAGCCGAAACTGTGCGTGGTGTCAAAGAAATTCTTGAAGGCAAACACGACACGCTGCCAGAGCAAGCTTTTTACATGGCTGGGACGATTGATGATGTAGTGGCTAAGGCTGCACAATTCTAAAGCCTTTCTCCACCCATTGCCTGTTCAACCCCTATCAAAACTCAGGAAAAGCGAAAGTCCTGAATTTAAAGGTAGGGGTTTTTAGTTGGGTGGGATTGTGATATAATTCATTTGTACAAACAGAGAATATGGACAATAATTTGGGGAAGTATGGCCTGAGTTAGAAAGGTCTTTTCGATAGATGACAGCAGCAATTGAGACGAAAATTGAATACGAACCGATAATCGGGTTGGAAACCCATATCCAACTCCAAACTGCCAGCAAAATGTTTTGTGGCTGTAGCGCCGACTATGCCAACGCCGCGCCGAATAGCCACGTCTGCCCGGTCTGCCTGGGTATGCCGGGAGTTTTGCCAGTAATTAATAGCAAGGCGATTGAATATATCGTGAAGTTGGGGCTGGCGCTACATTGCGAGATACCTGAGTACAGCAAATTTGACCGCAAGAACTATTTTTACCCCGATTTGGTCAAGGGCTATCAAATCAGCCAGTTCGATTTGCCCATCTGCGTTAACGGCTGGCTCGAAATCGAGGTAGATGGCCGCAGAAAGCGCATCGGCATCACCCGGATTCATCAAGAGGAAGATACGGGCAAGCTGACCCATACCACCGTTAACGGCGAAGAAGTGACACTGGTAGATTATAACCGCAGTGGCGTGCCGCTCATGGAGTGCGTCAGCGAACCAGATATTGCCAGCCCCGCCGAGGCTCGCGCCTACCTGACCAAAATTCGCCAGATGGTGCGCTGGTTGGGCATTGGGACGGGCAATATGGACGAAGGGGCGATGCGTTGCGACGCGAACGTTTCGATTATGCCCAAAGGCACTAAAACTTTCGGTACGAAAATCGAAATCAAAAACATGAACTCGATTAGCTCGGTACACGATGCGCTGGTTTACGAAATCGTGCGGCAAGAAGAAGAGCTAAAGGCCGGGCATGTATTAAAACAACAAACCCGCGGCTGGGATGAAGCCAAGCGAGTGACGGTCTTTCAACGCCTGAAAGAAGGCAGCAGCGACTATCGTTATTTCCCCGAACCAGATTTGCCGCCGCTTCAACTCAAGTCGGAATATCTTGACCAAATTCGGGCCAGCCTGCCGGAACTGCCAGAAGCCCGGCGTGACCGCTTTATGCAACAGTTCGAGCTTTCGTTGTACGAAGCTGATTTGCTGACGGTCAGCCGAGCCACCGCTGATTGGTTCGAGGAGGCTTTGGGCGCGGACAAAACGCCCAAACGCGCCCGCGCTACGACTAACTGGATACTGAATGAACTTTTCGCCCGCCTCAAGGAAAGCGGTGCCGAGCTATCCGAGGCAATGATTAAGCCTACTCAGCTTGGTGCGCTCATCAATCTGGTCGAAAAGGGCACTATTACGCCAAAGAGCGCTAAAGAAGTCTTTGAAGAAATGTTCACCACCGGGCGCGAAGCCGAAGCAATCGTCAAAGAGAAGGGGTTAGCCCAACTCAGTGACGAGAGCGCCATCGCTACCGCCGTGGACAAGGTAATTGCCGAGAATCCAAAGGCCGTGACCGATTTCAAAGCAGGCAAGGAGGCCAGCCTGAACTTCTTAATCGGAGGCGTGATGAAAGCAACACGCGGTACGGCTAACAAAGATGTCGTAACGAAGTTGCTACGGGAGAAACTCGTTAATGTCTAACTTAATGTCTAATACTCAATGTGGAGGCAAAAGTCAAAGATGACTATCCAATTTGAACGTCCGACCCTTGAACAGAGTGCGCCCCGAAATCCTTATGAGATTGCTCGACAGCAGTTTACGATTGCTGCCGACCATCTTGGCCTGGATACGGGCCTTCGCAAGGTTCTGATGGCACCCAAGCGCGAACTGATTGTCAATTTCCCGGTACAGATGGATGATGGCTCGGTGGATGTTTTCACGGGCTATCGCGTCCAGCACAATCTGGCGCGCGGCCCGGCGAAAGGCGGCATCCGCTATCATCCCCAGGTCAATTTGGACGAAATTCGCGCCCTGGCGATGTGGATGACCTGGAAGTGCGCGACGGTCAATATTCCGTTTGGCGGGGCAAAGGGCGGCGTAATCGTTGACCCGAAGAAACTTTCGCTCTACGAAATCGAGAACCTGACCCGCCGCTATACCACCGAAATTTCGCTTCTGATTGGGCCGGATACCGATATTCCCGCCCCCGATGTGAACACCAACGCGCAGACGATGGCCTGGATTATGGACACATATTCCATGCACAAGGGTTACAGTGTCTCGGCAGTCGTGACGGGCAAGCCATTGAACATCGGCGGCGCGGAAGGTCGAAATGAAGCCACCGGGCGCGGCGTGCAGTACGTCACCCGACAGGCCGCCCGTATACGCAACCTGAACCTGCAAGACGCAAAGCTGGTAGTACAGGGCTTCGGCAATGCTGGTTCGATTGGCGCAAAGTTGCTGGTTGAAGATGGTGCAAATTTGGTAGCCGCCAGCGATTCGCAGGGTGGTATCTACAACCCGAAGGGCTTAGATATTCGCTCTATTCTGGCCTACAAGGGCGAACACGGCACTCTGGTCGGCTTCCCAAATGCCGAACAAGTCACCAACCAGCAATTATTGGAATTGCCCTGCGACATTCTGATTCCGGCGGCGCTGGAAAACCAGATTAACGCCGACAACGCCACCCGTATCCAGGCCAAAATTATTGCCGAAGCCGCCAACGGCCCGACCACGCCCGAAGCCGATAAGGTACTGTTTGACCGGGGTATCTTCCTGTTGCCCGATATTCTGGCAAACGCGGGCGGCGTGACGGTCAGTTATTTCGAGTGGGTGCAGGATTTGCAGAGCTTCTTCTGGAGCGAAGAAGAAACCAACAAGCGTCTGCTCCAGATTATGACCCGCGCCTTCGACGATGTGTACGCGCTGGCCCAGGAAAAGAAGGTAGCTATGCGAACCGCCGCCTACATTCTGGCAGTGGGCCGCGTCGCCGAAGCTTCCAAAATACGGGGCATTTACCCATAAATACAAATTACTGCTTCTTTGAAATATTCGGCACTCCCAGTTAACTAGGAGTGCCGAATATTAGGATTGGTAGGGGCGAATCGCATACGCCCGTTTGACCTACCGCAGTGTTCAAGGGCGTATGCGATTCGCCCCTACCAAATTCATCTCTGCAAAAATAGGCACTTCCGTTTAATTAATGAAAGTTAAACCTGTTACAACATCCTTATTTTCGTTCGATGGCAGAGGCCCATCATTGTTACGCTGGATTACCGATGTTGAATTGCTTTTGCCTGATACCCATCTCGATAAACAATTACCAGGAGATTTACGAGGTGCTTCTTATATTTATTCGTCCTCCCAGACCAACTGGATAGGGCAAAGGCAAAAGGCATGGGTTGTTTTTTACGGGTTACAAGTTATTCAAATTGTACCTGAAGAAGTCCATTCATACTGGCATTTAGCTTATACTCCAAAGAAAAAGAACTCAATAAAATCTGGTGTTTGGATTGTTGAAAATTCTGAATGGCTTAAATTATTTAACCCACAACACTTGACCGAACACAAGCATTTTATTCTTGAATTTTATGATGAATTGGTAGCGGTAGTTTGTAGAGACTTAATCTTTGGGCCGGGTGAATTTAGTATTGAGGAAGCCAAAAGTATAAATCATTTACGCCAAGATAAAGAAAATGCGAAGAAGAGCAATTAATTTGCTTTTCTCGTCTCTATAGGTGATTAAAACTAGGTTATATTTCGCAAGGCCGCAGGAGAATAATTCCTCTGCGACTTTCTGTTTACATAATTCTAAAAATCGTAACAAAAACTACTTCCAAAAAAAGCCAAAAGCGGCTATAATAAAATTACTTTGAAGTAGTTGGGAAATGAGTTTGTAGGTGCGACTTTTTTGTGTTATCTCGCATTATGTTTATAGCGTATCTAATAATATAATCTAACGGCTTGCATAGCGTTTAGACGCAGTAATTTTAATCGGCAATTGAATAGAAGGAGAGAATCCCTGGTGAAAAAGGTTTTTGGCGCAAGCTTCCCACGTGTAGCCGCGCTTATTCTTGTACTTATGTTTTTCGATGTGACAGGCATCAGCACTGCCCTGGCTGCCCCGGTTGACGCTCCCGTCAGCAAGGCCAACCCCACCAAAGTCTTTTTTGATAAGTGCGGTCACAACCTGTCCGACCGCTTCTTGACCTACTGGCGGCAGAACGGGCGCGACCAACGCTTCGGTTGCCCGGTCAGCGAAGAATTTAGCATGAACGGCATCTCTTTTCAGTATTTCAGTAAGGCCCGTATTGAGTATCACCCCGAAAATGCTGGTACTGCCTGGGAATATTCGTTAGGTTTAATTGGCAACGAGACTTACGCTGCCATGTCGCCGGACGAAAGGGCGAACCCGGCCTATACACCCATTTCAGCCTTTCCCAGCAACAAAGACCGTACTTACTTCCCCGAAACCAGCCATAGCGTTTCCTTTGGTTTCAAGCAATATTGGACGACCAACAACGGTTTGTTCAACTTTGGTCTACCAATTAGCGAGGAATATCCTTACTTCAATGGCGACAAAGGTTTCTCGGCTCAGGATTTTGAACGCGCCCGCTTGCTCTACAACCCGACCACTGGCGTAGTGCTGGCTGAAATCGGACAGATAGCTGCCAAAGCCAATAATATAGATACTTCGCCGCTCACCCGCGATGCCAGCGTCCCGGTTTATAGTGAGAGCCTGTGGGAGCATTGGGTTGAGGTAAACCTGAGCCAGCAGACCGCCTATTTCTGGGATGGCGATGTAGTGGTTCGGAAGAATCTTGTCACCAGTGGTAAGCCTGGCTATTCTACTCCTGTCGGCACGTTCTATATCAACACTCGCGTCTACAACGAACGGATGCGCGGCGGCACAATTGGGGCAGAAGATTATTACGACCTGGATAATGTTCTTTTCACCCAATACTTTACCTACGAAGGCCACGCGCTGCATTACGCCTGGTGGCGTAGCCAGTTTGGTGTAACCGGGTCGCACGGTTGTGTCAACCTGGATTACAATTCTTCTTTCTTTGCCTGGAACTGGGTCGGTATTGGCTCTCGCGTTGTAATCCACTACTAATTTGCGCCGGACGAATTTTTTTAGAATTCAGTAATAACAAAAAGCGGGCCGTCTGGCCCGCTTTTTGTTATTGCCGATGCTAGACTGAAAGAATTTTAAGGGGCCAGAATTCAAAATTGGGAACTACATTTCAGGTTGACAGTATTTCAAAAAAAGAGTAAATTACTATCTGAACACTCATTCATATAGTTAAATTTGATAGAGTTGAATGAACTAAAGCTCAAGCACAAAGCAAAAATAGAGGAGGATTTTAGATGGCCCACAGTCACGAGAGCCGCCAGGACATTCGTGCGGTTGGGCCGACGGGCGCTTCGGCCAATAATCTTGCGCCAAATCGGACAGGCTCAACTTCTCCCCAACTCGGTCAGCCCCACGATGACCATGATGATGAGCATGATGAACACGGTCATAGCCACACCCAGTTTTCGGTAGATATTTACAATACGGAAGACGCACTGCGGGCGGTAAAGTGGGGTACACTTGGTCTGGTCATTACTGCGGCGTTGCAACTTATCATCACCTACTTTGTCGGTAGTGCCGGGCTTTTTGCCGATGCTCTGCACAACCTGGGTGACGTTTTTACCACAGTTGCCTTATGGATTGCCTTCAGCCTTTCTCGCAAAGTCGCCAATCGCCGCTATACCTACGGTTACAATCGGGTTGAAGATGTTGCCGGGGTGTTTATTATTCTGGTGATTCTGATTACCGCCTTTTTGGGGGCGTGGGAATCTTACCAGCATTGGGTCAATGGCGAACAACCCACCAATTTAATCTGGGGTATGATTGGCGCAATAATCGGCGTAATTGGCAATGAGGTAGTAGCCCAGTATAAAATTACGGTTGGTAAACGCATTAACAGCGTGCCGTTGGTGGCAGATGGGCAGCACTCCCGGTTGGATGGCCTGACTTCGCTGGCAGCGTTGGTCGGTCTAATCGGGGTTTGGTTGGGGTTTCCGCAAGCCGACCCGATTGCCGGGTTAATTATTACCTTTGTAATTACCTTTGTGGTGTTTGATGTTATCAAAAATGTGATGAGCCGTCTGCTGGATGCAATTGACCCGGCCCTGACCGAGGAACTGGAACAGACCACCCGCACTGTACCGGGCGTAGAAGCAGTAGCTGATTTCCGGGCGCGCTGGTTCGGGCGTAATATTCAAGTAGTTACTAATATTGCGGTTGCCTCCAATCTGAGCCTGATTGAAAGCCACGCGATTGCCGAAGAGGTACGCCACGCCCTGTTGCACAAAAATGGCGTGTCACTGGTGGATGTTCACGTAGACCCCTACGATCCGACCAATACTGGCAATTACCATGCTTCCAGTCTGCATCATTTTGTCGAAGAAGCTGACCACGACGACCATAGCGGGCATAATGACCACGATAATCATGACCATAGTGAGCATAACGACCATGAACATGATGAACATAGCCATGATGACCATGATCACAAACAGCCCGAACAGGGACACAAACATTAAAGCAGGTACAGAGTTGAGTCAACAACATCATTTAATACACGAGGAAAGCAGAAGTCGGGAACACGATATAGTTGCCTTTTTTGAGGCAAAAGGGGTACGTTGGACACCGCAGCGCCAGTTAGTGCTGGATACTTTGCAGCAGAGTCATGGTCACGTTTCCGCCGAGGAAATTCACTACCAGATTACCCGGCGTTTTCCAAAGGTCAATCTCTCGACTATCTACCGCACCCTGGAATTACTGTGTGAAATGGGTGTAATGGTAGAAGTGGTAAATCGGCACGATGACCGCAAGCGGTTTGAACTGGTCGGGGAAATTCCGCACTATCACTTGCTATGCGAAAATTGCGGTGGGCCAATCGAAGTTGAAGAAGGAATCATCCAGCAACTTAAAGCCGACGCGGAAGAACGCTACGGCTTCAAGCTAGAAGTTAATCATTTCGTGGGCTATGGTCTGTGTGAGCATTGCAAAATAGAATTAAACTAAATTAAAAAGCATATACAGGGTTCAGGCCCGGCCTGAACCCTGTATATGCTTTTTAATTTAGTTCGTGCAACTTATCGCAAATTTGCTCATACTGGCGCAAAAGTTGAATCCAGTAATCTTCCCATTCCGAAACGTCTTTACCTTTGGAGCGGGCATCCTCAATGCGGGCCGCACCTTTGTCGAGCCGTTCGACCAACTCATCGCGTTTGGCTTCCAGCTTTTCGACAACTTCGAGGCGCTCTTGCTCACGCTGGGCCGCTTCCTGACCCGCCCTGGTACGGGCGACTTCGGCCTGAGCCTGGGCCGCTCGGCTACGCGGGCGGGTGGCAACCTGCTCGGAAATTTCTTCAGCTAATTCGGTGGCTGGTTCGGCAACTTCTTCCAACTTACGTGCGGTAGCTGCCCGGCTGCGCGCCGGAACCGAACCCGAACGCTGTACGGCCATCCGTTCACCCATTATTTTAACCGGGCGCTCTTCCAGTTCGCGCCGCTCATGAAATGCCATAGCCATCTTTACTACTCTCCTTTATGGTCAGGTGCATTTCTCATTACTAGATAAAAAGCCGCCCAACCCGCAATACAACTTTAATTACTTTAAAAGTACTATCTGATAAACTAATCCGAAAAAATGTATTTTTTGGCCTCAATTTGTTCCTGAAACTGAGGCAGATTCGCAATCTTCTCTGGCAAAGGCGGATTGTTCCGCCCCAACCCAAATTCCTACCTTCGTTCCGTGCGACCTGATTGGTCAAAATCGGTCAAAGAAAAATGTCCGTTCAGTATTCTAATCCTGATGCAAATTGATTAGATTACCGCAAGTATCTTCAAACATGGCATCGGTTCCGCCGTACTCCATCTTTATTGGCTCCGTTCGGAAAACTACGCCCAGTGCTTTCAGTTTTTCGCACTCTTTTTGAATATCGGTGCTGCCAAAGGATGTACACGGTATACCCGCCTCAAACAAGGCTTTTTGGAAAGTTACTGCCGCCGGTAATCCCATCGGTTCAAGCAACAACTCAACTCCTTCCACTCCATCGGGCGAAGTAACAGTAAGCCAGCGCGCATCCGGCCCCATCGGTGCATCAATTTTCTTCACAAAACCCAGCACCTCGGTGTAAAACTTCAAAGCTTTGTTCTGGTCGTCTACAAATACGCTGGTTAATCCTATTTTCACAAGCCACGCTCCTTTACTCTTCAATATTTCTTAGCTTTGGAAAATTTTTAGCTAAAAATTTTCCAAAGCTAAAGTGAAAATGATTAAGCTGGTTGCTTGAGCATATCAATGAAGCGGCTGGCGGCGCTCTTGGAGAGTTCTTCGGGCGTTACGCCAAATTTTTCTTTGCAGCGCGCTATCACCTGCTCCTCGTTGAGTCCCTGGTCTTTGCCCGTGCCGTAGATAAACTTCAACTGCTTTTCGGTTAGTTGCGAAGGCACGCCCGATGCTGCCCCGCCAGAAATTAACCCGCTACCACCGCCATTGCTGTTACCATTCGAAGGAGCAGCACTGCGGCTAAAACCGTTGCCGTTTGCGGAAGGATAGCTGACAGGTGCATCTACCACCCGACCACTGCCCTGGTTATCGTAGTCGTAATCCTGGCAAAACTGAGTGCCAAAGCCCAGCGCGGCGCACGCCCGGCCTATTGCCTTTGTTTCGGCCTTCTCGATGAAATCCTTGAAGTCGTCGCTGGTCTCGCTGCCCCAGCCCGTCGCGCTACCGCTTTCGGGGAGGGTAATGCGAGCCTTGAAGACCGCCATTTTGTTTTCCGGGTCAAAGTGTACCATTTCGGTCTCGATCAGGGCGTTAGGGTGTTCGGTACGCAGCCAGAGCAAACGCCACTTTACTTCGAGATAATCACCACCGCGCAGACGCACAATATGGCGGGCCGGTTCAAAACCGCGTCCTTCTGTTGCTGCGTATTCCGTTTCGTCTACTGGCTGTTGAACAGCCTGCCTTGCCAATGCCATTTTCTTTCTCCTTTACCTGCCAGAGCATTTTAACTCTTAGTACTAAAGGCTCGGCGGGTCGTGATTTAAGCAATCACGAAACTTTGTTCTAATTTTACCCTAGCCTTGCCCGATTGTCAATGACCATGCACAAATTCATTGGTGAAATTTGCGTTTAAAGATTCTTTGAAATTCAGGTTTTGTCGTACAGCGTGCAGTCTGCTATAATGAAAGCGTTAATTATCTATCCCGCGACCCGAAGTTTTGGGATAAATAGAAACGAGAGGAAAAGCAAACTTCATGCAAACTAGCTCCGCCTCCGCTGCGTCAAGCTCACAACCTGCGGTCGAGAAGGTGCGCCCCGCTTTTATCAGCGACCTGGACATCGTAATCGTCAACTACAACACTTCGGCGCTGCTGCGCGATTGTCTGCACTCGGTTTTCGCCAGCCAATGTAACTTTCGCTGGCGGGTTTTTGTGGTAGACAACGGTTCGCAAGACGAAAGCGCCGCAATGGTTCGAGCCGAATTCGAGCCACATCATTCAAACCTGACCTTGCTGGTGAGTCCCATCAACGGCGGCTTCGCCTTTGGCAATAATCTGGCCTTGCGCCAGATTTGCCCTCTTCCCGACACTACTAATATCAGCAAATTAGAACAAAAGTGCCAAAAATTGCATA